>CAZHKJ010000009.1:14798-27187 GCA_964533115.1 uncultured Candidatus Peribacteria bacterium
TACTGAATAAAGAAAAAGATCACTTAGAGGGGTTCGCCCCCGAATGTGCGGTGGTGACTCATGGTGGAGGCCAGCTTCTTTCGGAGCCTTTGATCATTCGTCCTACCTCTGAAACCATCATGTACGATGCTTTTTCAGATTGGGTCCAGAGCTATCGTGATCTGCCTCTCAAAATCAACCAATGGGCCAATGTGGTGCGCTGGGAAATGCGAACGCGTCCTTTTTTAAGGACAACTGAGTTTTTATGGCAAGAGGGACACACCGCTCATGCCAGCCGTGAAGAAGCCGTAGCTGAAGTGGATCGTGCCCTCAAAATGTATGAAGATTTTGATCGAGATTTTTTGGCTCTCCCTGTAGTCGTGGGGACTAAATCCTTAAAAGAAACCTTTGCGGGCGCGGATTATACGCGTACCACAGAAGCTTTGGCGAAGGATGGCAAAGTGATCCAAGCGGGGACTTCTCATTTGCTTGGACAGACTTTTGCTAAAACCTTTGGGATTCAATTTCAGGATGAAACCGGTCAACAGCAGTATGTGTGGCAAACCTCTTGGGGACTTTCTACGCGCATCATTGGCACCTTGATTGTGTGCCATGGAGATGAAAAAGGTTTGGTGCTCCCTCCCCGAGTGGCTCCCTACCAGATCGTCTTGATTCCTATTTACAAGACCGATGAAGAACGCGAATCTGTTCTTTCTGCTCTTGAACAGATCCAGGAACAAGCTCACCGTTTAGGCATCCGTAGTCACTTGGATTCACGGGATACGGTTACCCCGGGCTTTAAGTTTAATGAATGGGAGGTGAAGGGAGTTCCCGTACGTATTGAAATTGGCCCTCGTGATTTAGCTCAAAACGCCTGCATGGTGGCCCGCCGAGATACCAACGAAAAATCCACTTTGCCTTTAAGTGACGTCGCTGAATCTTTGCCGGTTTTGATGGAGACCATTCAAAAGGAAATGCTTGCCCGTGCTCAAAAAAATCTCCAAGATCATCTTTTTGAAGCTTCCACCTTAGAAGATTTGATCCAAATTCTTGATGAAAAAGGAGGTTTTGTAAAAGCTCCATGGGCTGGAACAGAATTGGATGAAAAAAAGATTCAAGAAAAAACAAAAGCAACCATTCGCATTATATGCGAAGAGAAAGCCCCCAAAGGAAGCCGCTGTATTTTTACGAATCAAGAAACGGAAACTCTGGTTCTATTCGCAAGAGCTTACTAAGCACTGCCCTTTCTTAGTTTAATCCCAGTTGTTTTCGGATCGCTGCCGCCTTTTCGTCTTCTTCTTGCTTCTGAGTTTCAGCAAGATAAGAGAGTTCGATATCTCTCCAATCGGAGGCATGCTCATCTTCCAGTTTTTTGAGCTGAGCTCCGTGCTTTGCAGACAGTTCAATGAATTTAGATCGTTCTTCTTCGAAGATTCGAATCAGTTCATCGATCTGTTCTTGGCGAAGTTTTGGGATAGAATCCACGATTTTTTTCTTTTCGTCCCTAGTGAGTGAGATAGAACCCGCTAATAGATTGAGGAAGTAAGCTTCATCAAATTTCAAGGGATGAGTTGGGATTTTGACCGTTGTGCTCCAGTTCTTCATCCGATCGGCAAAACGATAGTTTGGATCGAAAGGAGCTGGATTCACCCCTCCATAAGGATCGCCCATACCCGCTAGCGGCGCTGCCGCCGTCCCTCCTGAGTATGCTCCTCCTTGAGCAGGTCCAGGCATACCGGGCATGGCAGCCGGCATATTGCTTGCCGGATAATCGTAAATAGCTTGAGTTCCCGTGGGTTGATTGTATAGGGGTTGCATTGGAGCCGGAGCCGAGGGCGGAGTTTGAACAGGAGCTTGCCCATAGTCATAATAAGGGGTCGGTGGTGGGACTTGTGCTCCCGCTTGTTGAACCGCACCTTGTTGATTGCCGGCTTGTTGATTGCCACCCTGTTGTTGCTGGCTGGCAGGATCTTGACCGGTGAATGATTGCCCGGAGCCTCCAAAAGAGAAGCCTCCCGAATACCCGTTTTGTGTTGTTTGATTGTCCATGGCTCCTATTGTAGCACAATTTTATGAAACAAAAAAGAGGGCCCCCTCCACGCCATGAAGAGCCCTCTTCAACCGTACATAACTCATGTCCTTACTTGACCGTAGATCAAATAAGTGTTCATTATATACAATCCAGGAAAACTTGTCTAGTCTTTTTTTCATCTTTGTGTCAATCTAGGGGCGTTAACAGCTTTAATTCCATGCATAAATCTCGTTTATTTTCCTATCTTCCTGTGAGCTTAGCGGTTGGACTGGCCCTCACTTTGTCCATCGTTAACTCCCAACTGCACCCCGAAGAGCAAGTTTTTTCTGCGGACTCCTTACAGTCTTTTCGAAATCTCAATTTACAATATCAAATGACGGTTGAGGATTTAAGTGCTGCTGGGCCGGACTCCTCCTTGATTGCCGGCTTGCTCCAAGCCGACGTCTTTAATCCCAGTGAAGAAGCCAGTCGCTTTAATAAGGGTCTTATTGTGAGCCTGGAAGATTCCGGGCTGTTGCTCTTGCAACCTGTTAACAGTTTGAGTGATGAAGATCTTTCGGATCTTGCCGAACTTTATGAGTCCAATGTCCCTGAGTTTACGGAAGTGGAGCTAGACCAAATGGTGAGCCTGGAAAGTCCTGTTTTTAACTGGGATTTGGAAACGGTAGAACCTGAGCAAGAACCTGTTGAGCTGACGAATGAAGAAATTCCGGAGCTGCGTGTGGGGGTGATTGATAGTGGGATGGATCTAAGTCATCCTATTTTTACGAATGTTTTATTTAAAGAAGGTTGGAATACCATCACAGACAGTAAAGAAATCTATGATGATGTAGGCCATGGGACGCATGTGGGAGGCATTATTGCCAGCCAAGCCCCTGGGGTCACTCTGATTCCTTATAAAATTGTGGATGCTCAAGGTGGAAAGCTTTCTAACGTGCTTGAAGCCTTTACCGAGGCCATAGAAGATGAAGTGCATGTGATCAATGCCAGTTTTGGGCTCAACTCTCCTTCTTACGCACTGGAATCCTTGATTCAAGAAGCCTATGACGAAGGCATTGTGGTGGTCTCTGCTGCGGGGAATTCAGGCAAAGATGTAAGTTTTTATCCGGCCACCTATGTTCAAACCATCGCTGTAGCGGGAGTGGATGCCGGTGGGCACAAAATGCCGAATTCCAACTATGGAATTTGGGTAGATGTGGCTGCGTATGGTTACCGTGTACGTTCGGCCTTGCCCAATAATAATTGGGGTTATAAAAGTGGAACCTCTCAAGCCACGGCCTTTGTGAGTGCCGCAGTTGCCCGACTCCTCATGAGCAGTGAGGAACTCCTTGATTTTGAAGCGGTGATGACTGCCTTGCAATCCAGCCAAGAGCGTATTGATGACGGAGAGCTTGCGGGTACGCCCATCGTTGAGTAGAATACGAAAAGAAAAGACCTCTGTGGGCGGTTAGCTCAGCTGGTTAGAGCGCCACATTGACATTGTGGAGGTCGATGGTTCGAGTCCATTATCGCCCACCAGACTAAAATAAACTGCTATTGTTTAAATATGATGAGCTCTTAGCGAAATTAGAGCCCTATGACTTTGAAAATGATGAACGCTGGAATTATTTTGTATACACCAATCAAGGGCTATACCAGGATCTTTTGATAGCGGCAAGAGTACGAGCTGGCATAACGTTGACCGAACAAGACATGAAGAATGCTAATATCATGCTTATTGACTCTATTTTTAAGATTCCTTATGCGTTTTTAAATACTTCAGAGGATACTTCAGATTAAAGCTATCGATTCCTTGTCCGTTTTCCTTCAATCACATGAGACATCTTCTTCTCACATTTATGCAGATTTTTAGTATAACGCCGACATTCATGAAAAATATATTCAGGATAATCGCTAAAACCCAAAGGTAACCTTTCGTTCGTAACGTGTGCACTATCGCCCACCATTTCTCCCTTTCATGCCACTGCAGTAAGGGTTGAATACCTTTGTAGCCGACTGCTTTTGCTTGAGTATTCGGTTCGAAATTACTAAACTGATTAGCTGGTTTTTTTTTAGCATAGTCAGCGGAAGCAAAAGTCTCTCCGCCAGAGTGCACGACGAACCCTATTGACTAGTAAATTATAATATTGTACAATGTATATGTTTTATTTAAAAATACTAGGATTATGGACCCATTAACAATAGACAGTTTAGCATTAAAAAGCCCCTCTCTAGAAAGAGTCCCAGAGACCTATAAAGATCGACAAGAACGTTTTTTAGCTGCCTTTGCAGATAGACATCGTCGAAAAAAGAGTCCTCACGAAGATACTTATCCGGTAGTAGCCGATTACTGGACGAAAACCTATCAGGTAGCCTTACCCGGTGACAAGTTAGAACAAATGATCAGTGCGGAAAATACTGTCCTTAGCGATCTGATACTCAAGTTAAAAAGCATACTGGAGAACTTGCCAAGTGATGAAGAAAGAGATTCGATGATAGAGTGGATTCAGCGTAACCTCATTGAAGATCGCTCATTTATGGGCATACCCCGCAACGAAATTAACTTTTCCGTAAGAACGAAGAGTTTTACGTGGCCCAACCAATCAGCTCGACCTGTAGCTGACACCTATCACCCCTCCTTGGACTCTCTACCTAAGAGCTACGTAGATGTTATAGCTGCATGGATGGAATTTGCCGTATGTCAACTTGTGCTTTACCGTCCTTTTGATGAAAAAATCCAGGAATATCTTCTCCTCGTTCAGAGTCTTAAAGAAGGTGGCCTTAGTCCTGAAAATTTTGGATCCAGCTTTTCAATGAGGACCTTGTTATTTATGCATAGTAACGGTGAAACTTATATTCGTCTGGACAAGCGTGCACCGCAAGGACAACCCGATGAAAACCATGAGGAACGGTCTCGCAGAATTAAGCATGGATATAAAAATTTTATGGAACAATTTGATCAGGATCACCCTCTAGCCCCCTCCACGGTAGCAAAGATAGCCCTCATGCTGGATGGATTCGTTAAAGATCGTAATATCAGATGGGGGGAACTGCAATTGCCAGGTAGTGGGTTGGAGCTAACAAAAAACCAGCTTTATATTAAGCGAGACGCTCAAGTATGTTTGGATGCTTTAAGAGAGCAGGCTGGGGAAGAAAGGATAAAAGATCATAGTGGTGAATTTGCGAATAGGATTAGAGATCTTGTGTTGAATGCTAAAGGCCCAATTAAGGTCAATTCAGTTAGGGAAGCAAATTTGGCCTTAGGTGTAGTAACAGAAAGTGCACGCGCCGCTATGGCAACTACAGCTCAAATGGCAGCCGGAGCGCAAGAGGAACTGACTTCAAAAGTAATGCTTGCAGAGGACCGTGCAATATCTGCTGAAATCGCCAAAGCAGAGTTGCAAAGAGGAATAGATTCCCTTAAACAAAAACTAGAGGCTTCAGAAAACGAGTCAGCGCATCTCAAACAAGATATGGTGGATTTACGTCGAAAGCTTGATTCTTCGGATAATGATAAGGAAGCTCTTGAAGCAGTTGCATCTTTTCATAAGATGTGTTTTCAAACAGCCTATACAAATCTTCAGAGAGAACTTGAAACTAACTCAGGCTTTTTGGGCACGTACGCTCGACTGGCTGCGTATGGAAAATTCCTGGAAACCGTTTTAGGCCTCTTCAAGTAAGAAGCTACAGCGTCTACCGTTTCTTGCATCTCATCTAAAACCTATGCTACAATTTCATTGTAAACGGTAAGACCTGTTAATGGCGTTTGAGTGTTCCCTTCCATCGGTTGGCCACAGCTCATAGCATACAAGTTAACAGGCTCGTTTTCGTTAAGCTTTGAACACGTGCTGCACCAGAATAAATAAACATCAACCAAAACAACTGATAGGATTTTTGGAACGCTTAGCAGTGGCTAAAGAAGTTTAGGTCTGCTGTGCTCCTTTTCTGGCTACCTTGAAACATTAATATTGTCATTCCTAAGGGCCATTTATTCTCCATCCTCCATTTCTTCGCGAATACCATTGAGTAGTTCCGTCATTTCATCTGGGGTTTTCGCAGCATATTCATCCAAGTAGACCCCATTGGGAAGAATTTCAAAACGGAAAGGATCGTAGTTATTCAATTCATGAACATTCGGCCCATCAGAAATAAGTGAGACTGGAAATTCTTCTCCATCAATCCATACCTTGAAGGAACCATTATTATCTTGTTCAAATTCAAATCCGCCTTCATCCAATTGATCGAATAAAGTTTCACTCATTTCTTGCACTGCCTGCGCATTGAGTCCAAGCTCATTCCAGGCTGACTGAAATTTGTAACATTGTGTAACACTCTCCTTTCCCAAAATTCCCATGTCTGCGCAATGCGCTGAAATAGCATCAGCACTGGCTGGATGAGACTGAGTCCATGCGAAAATTTCCTCGCAAAAAGAGTCTTTATTGCGGTCAAATCGTGAACGATCAAAGTCAATATAACCATGCCCTAAATCACCCCCTAAACCATTCTCCAAACTTATTTTAGGGAGGTAGTATAGTTCACATTCACGAGATCCCTCATTCAAATCCGTATCCCAACATTTCATTTCCTGAGTTTGGTGCACTCTCAAAGGCACTGAAGATTCGTTTTCGTAGTCTTCCAAAGGTAAACATTCATAGCTGGAGTATTCTCTTACAGTCCTAGCACAAGCAAATTTCCCCGAGTCTTCAAGACAAGCAACGGCCTCATTCACATACTGGTCTCGAGTTTCGGGGTCAGGAAGATAAGCATCCGTATGATCTTCTGGTTTTCTGCCCGTCTTCAGACTTGCGAGTATTTCCTTAATCATTTCTGCCGTTCTATTTGTCTCTGCGAGAGGACCTGGCTTAGGCTTAGTATCAGAAGAAGCAGCCTTGTCGTCTAAAAAGACCTCCGAAGAAAGCTTGTCAGGACACTGAGACAAAAGTAGAGCCAAGCCCGTGAGTCCAAGGGCGCGTCCGAGGAATGTCCTTCGACTGGGATCGGGTGTGTTTCGCATACGGATATTGTTAGACAAAGGATTCCAGATTGGACAATGTTATCTTAAAACATTTCTTCCGGTAACGTCGAGTGATTCTCGCTGAACTGGAGGCTTCTAGTCACCGTTTTCAGTTAGGCTAGCATGGTTTTATTTTTCCTTCTTGCCCCTCATCCTTACTCGCATTAAAGTAAATGGGCTTTTTTAATCGCATAATCTATATGTTTTTTACTTCTAAATTGAGCCCCACATTATTGAACCGCGCACTAGGGATGCTACTTTGTTCTTCATTACTTTTGTTGGGTTGCGAAACGGGTACTGGACCTTCAGATTCCTCCGAAGACAGCTCCTCCGAGTTTAGTTTGAGCTTGAGCAGTCATGAAAAAGATCAATATGTTTTTGTGGCAGAGGGCCTCACTGAAAATGAAATCATTACCCCTATGGATATTGCTGTTCGTTATGGAGAAGATGCTCCGTTTAGCTTAGCGACAACGGTTGAAATGCCTGATGATGGCAGCTCCGTTCTACGAGTCAATTTTAATGGCAATGAACCTAGAGGGACTTGGAATATTTCGGCAAAAGGAAATGAGGGTTTTTATGCTGAAACTTCCTTTGAGTATGAACCTGCTGCCCCAAAACTTAACTTTGCCAATAGTCAATTTGATGCCTCTACAGGCTACATGAATTATATCTTCTTCGGTTCAGGCTGGGACTTGGGTGAAAATCTGAGCTTCTCCACTCAGGGGCCCGATAGCACGCCTCAAACAATATCCCTCGGAACTGCAAATGAATTTGGTTATTCCGTTCAGGTCCCCGTTCCTTTTTCAGGAGAACCTAACGATGGCCTTTACACCTTCACGATGACTGGAGAGCTCAATGGATCCGTTCAATATGAGATGACTTGTTTAGCGGGGGTCTGCCAATGATTGGCAATACTCACATTCTCCGCAGCAAGCCCATTCATCCGGGCGCAAGAATTCAAGATTCATAATCTGTTCGTAACTGCTTTTTAAGGACAGGATGAGATTCTTTTTCTCTTCCTCCGTCACCACAAAGTGTTTTTTGATGAAATGATTTTGTTTGGTACTTTTTTCCAAAAAATCAATTTCTCCGCTGACCATTTTATAAGGAAATTGACTTGAGTGGTCACAGAGCAATTGATAAAAAATGATCTGCCGTCGGTAGTCTCCATTGGCTCCCAGTTCACTACTCTTACTGTCCGGATTACCGGTTTTGTAGTCGACCACGTGAGCCTGTTGATTGCCCAAAAGCTCTATTTTATCCAATTTACCGGTGAGAGGCACTCCTTCCACAAGCACCTTGTGGCTTTTAAAGTTTTCTTCCAGCAGCACTTCCCTATGGAACTGATCCTTGTAGTTTTCGAAGTAGCTGCTGAGAACCTGAACTCCATGCTCTTCAGTGCTTTTAAAATCCTGTACCGTCAGTAATTCATGATTCAAATGCTTTCTATAAGCCGCCAGTAGCAAGTCTTTTTTAGCCACTCCGCTATGCTTAAAATCAAAAAGAAAATCTTTAAGAGCTTCATGGCTGGCCGTGCCAAAGGCCTGGTGCCGTGTTTTTGTTCTGGGCACTCGCAGTAAATCTTCATAGTAAAAAATCCGAGGGCATCGCTCATAATGATTCAGATGAGTCACACTGAGCTGATAGTCCGTGAGCAGACTCCGCACATAAGCCTCTTCATCCGCGGAAACGGGCCGGATGATAGGAGCAAACTCCGCTAACCACTTATTTTCTTCTGCTTCTTCGGTTGAGGTCACCCTCACCGTGTCGGATTCTAATTCTTCTAAGAAAAGCGAAGGCACCTGATCCTTCCCCTCCTCATTTTTAAGAGGATAAGAAATAGAAAGTGTTTTTTTGGCACGCGTCATGGCTACATAAAAAAGGCGCCTTTCATCTTCATTTTTTTCTTTTTTCAAAAGATCTTCTGTTTTTAGAAGCCCTGGAGGGAGTTTGAGCTTGTTTCTTAGCCCCTTGTTTCCCCAATGTTTATCTACCGCCCCCATAATGAAGACATGCTCAAATTCCAAGCCTTTAGATTTATGGGCTGTCATTAAATTCACGGCTTCTTTTTGAGTGACCAATTCACGCTCTACAATCGGAAGTTCATTTTCAATGAGCAGCTTAAGGTTTTCCAAGAGTTCGCTGAGGGAGAAATCATGCTTGGCTCGATTCCATGTTTTGATTTGATCAAAAAAAGTGTTCAACCGATTGAGTTGCTCTACCTTGTCTGGAAGATTCATCACATGATTTAAATAACCTGACTCTTGGATCAGTTTTTCAAAAAATTCCAAAAGTGTTCCATTCACCGAGCTCATCTTCCATTGAGCCAATTGCTCTTGGAGCCACTTAAAGCGTTCTCCTGCCTGAGGAAGGAGATCCCAAAGACCTGTTCTCTGCTTGGAGGCACTTCGAATCAGCTGGAGAGTCTCCAAATGAGGCAGCTTTAGAAAGTCGATTTGTAAAATAAAAAACAAGGCGCGCTCGTCGCTTGGATCATTCAAGAAACGTAAGAGATAAATGAGTTTTTGAATGTTTCGATCCTCCAAAATGTTTTTCCCCAGATGCACTCGAAAGGGCAATTCTGCTCTCAAAAAAAGCTCCACCAAGTCCACTGCATCTCTATTTTCACGATACAAAATAGCGATTTCAGAAGCTTTGCTGCCCTCTTTAATCAAGCGTTTTATGGATTCCAGTAGCCAATGTCTTTCCTCTGTTGGATTCATCAGCTCCACACGAGAAGGCTTGATTAGCGGATAGGTGACTTGCGAACTCAAATGTTGCTCCAAACCCGGGATCAGCTTTTCCAAAGTTTGTTCGTTGTGCTTAATGAGGCAGGTCGCACTGTCTAAAATGCTCTGCTGACTTCTATAATTGTGCTGAAGCGAAACGAGTTCGATATTTTTTTTATATCGTTCATAAAAACTCAGCATATTCTCGAGAGAAGCTCCTTGAAATCTATAAATAGACTGCTTGTCATCCCCTACGGCAAAGACATTTGGATTCTCATAAAAATCGGCTAATTTTGCGACTAACTCATTTTGAGCTCCATTTGTGTCTTGATATTCATCTACTAAAATATATTGGAATTTTTCCTGCAAACTAGAAAGCAAAGCGGCATCTGTTTTTAACTTTTGGAGCACCATTAAAATCATGTCCTCGTAATCGTAACGGCCCTTTTCAATCAGCTCCTCATTGTAGCGTTTATAGATTTCCACTAAAGCTCTTTGCTTGGGGAGCTGTTCTCTGGCCTCCTCCGTGCGCTCCCCAATGGCCTTTTTGAGTTGAGTCCTTGATTTCTTATCTTCTAGATCAAAATCATTGAACAAAGCCTCCCAAAAAGTCCCCATTAATTGCTTTTGTATGTGGAGTACCTCTTCACTTTTCAGCTGACCACCATGAATGGCCACAAAAGCGTCCACCTCCTCCCCATGCTCTTGAATATCCCTCTCAATTCGATCGAGCACTTGGGTCAATTTTTCGTGCGTGAGGTCTTCTCGTTTTAAACTTTGAATGACTCTTGAAAGATCCTTTTGATAAAGATAAGGGGAAGCAAAGGGTTTCAGGGGAAAAGCTCCGGATCTTTCATCAATCAATTTTTGGAAAAGTAGTACTCTCTCAACATCGCTCAATGCTTCCAATTCACGAGCAAAAAGAAATTTTTCAGGATGACTTTGAATGATTTCGTTACAAAAAGAATGGAAGGTATGAATTCGTACATAGTAAGCGGGCGTCCCAATGAACTCAAACAGACGTTTGCGCATGGCCACCACTCCTGATTCCGTAAACGTCAAACATAGAATATTGTGGGGCTCGAGTTGAGTTTCTTGCAATATCCGCGCAATACGCAGCGTAAGAATTTGAGTTTTCCCCGTACCCGGACCTGCCAGAACCAGAGTGGGCCCTTCAATGGAATCCACTGCTTTTTTTTGCTCGGGGGTCAGTTTATTGTATGCCTCTTCAAAGGTCATGAAAGATAGGGCTGAGCTTTTCGGAGCAGATCTTTAGCGTTTTCGTAAGTGAGTTTTTCAATCGCCTCCTCATAAGGAAGCCAGGTGAAATTTTGATGCTCAAAAGAAATGCTCACTACTTCTTCACTGGTTTTCCCTAGAAAATAAACCACTACTTTTTTAACACGTTCTTTGTAACCACGATTGAACTCGTAATACATGGATTCCTTGTAGCCCGTATTAAACTCTACTTCAGTGATCCCCGTTTCCTCTTGAAGTTCACGAAGCGCCGTTGCCTCTTCGCTAGGATCTTTTCTTTCCACGTGACCTTTTGGAAAATCCCAATGTCCTCCGGGATAATGGAGAAGCAAAAATTTGATTCCCTCCGCTGTTTCTCGATACACAATGATCCCACATGATTTTTCATGGACACTGCGGCGAAAATTCTTTTTATCTGAAAAATTTTTGCCTGTGCTAGAGTCTCCTTTTTTGGGAGATTTTTGAGAATGAGACGATGTTTTCATGATTGACCCGAGTGTAGCACGTCTATGGCGAGTATCACAATAAAAATCGCTTTGTCTAAAGGGGGATGGATTTCAGGGTTTAGTCAGCTTTGTTTTGATAATATGAAGCTATGTTTCATGCTCTTTTAAAAATCTTATTTCCCAGTTTGTGCCTCGTTTGTGGTTATTTGGATGAGCCGGTATGTGAGCGATGCCGAGATCAAATTCCTTTTCAGCCGCATATCCGAGAAATCTTTGACTTGGAAACCGGCGAGCTCCTTTCCGTTGGGAGCGCAATGATCTATGAGAAAAATTCCTTGATCAGTCGTTTGATTCATGGCTTAAAATATGAGCACCAATCAGATGTATACCGCTACTTTGTCGCCCCTCTTCGGGAGACCTTGAAATTATTTTGGGATCCTTCTCAAGTGATGCTGGTTCCTGTGCCTTTGCACCATCGACGGGAGTTGGAGCGGGGTTACAATCAAGCGGAATTATTAGCCAAAGCCTTATCTCAAGCATGGGGTGTGCCCTTGGTGAGCGGCTTGGTCCGAGTGAAAGAAACCGGCTCCCAAGCTCTTTTAGAGCGCCGATCAGAGAGGCAGATCAACATGCGTGAAGTTTTCCTCCCCACGCCTCAATTGAAAGTGGCGTCGAAAGAGTGTGCGATTCTACTGATTGATGATATAGTGACGACCGGCTCCACCCTGCTTGCTTGCCGAAGGGCTTTGCAAAGCGCTGGATTCCATTCAATAGGAGCTCTTACCCTAGCGGACCGCCCTCTCATTCATGCAGACCCCCAAGAAAAAACTCGTGATCGGCATTGATGCGTCTCGAAGCACTCATCTCCAAGCTACAGGAGTAGAACGTTACAGCACTGAAATCATTTTGGCCCTTCTAAGCCAATCCGACTTAGAAGAGAGCTGTTTTCGCTT
>CAZHKJ010000010.1:0-15277 GCA_964533115.1 uncultured Candidatus Peribacteria bacterium
TGTCTACCGTGTCCGTCGCCGCAAGGTTGATGGGTAAGGTCAAGGTGACGGTGGTGTCCCCAGTTGCGCCCACTACGGAGTTGGCCCCGAGGCTGACCACAGCGCTAGCGTCAGCGGCAGCAAAACTGATGTCTATACTGAAACCTGGATTGGTGTCTCCACCGGCGGCTGTTGATCCACCAAAAGTGAAAGAGGTGGTTGCGTCAGCGTATCGAAATACAGCACCGTCAATATTCACACGCACGGTGTCTCCATTTTCTGCCGTCCATGCGGTCTCATTCCATTTAACTGTGAGAGTTGTCCCTGAGAGGCTGTACTGTCCAAGACCGACTCCTTCTGTGATTGGAGTCTCTCCCACCCCATCATCGTCCTGGTCTTGATCGAACTCAGCAGTAAAGGTGAGGGCGGACCAGTTTGCTTCTAGATTGGCAGGAAGCGTGAAGGTCAAGGTGTCGTCGTCGGCCCACGTTTGCTCGGTACTATCTACGGTATAGTACAATAAAAGGCCCGTTGCGGTACCCACAGGCACGGAGCTGTATTGCATGCCGTATAGGCTGATGGCGGAAGCCGGAGGCACGGAGTGAAAGATCAAAGCTAATCCGCAAAGCAGGGCAAACAGCTTGCTGCCGTGGAATCTTGAATAAGGGGTGAGGTTCATGGTGTGGCGCTAAGGAGTAAAACCTGCTCATTATATCTTCAAATGCGAGCGCGAGAACCTCTTCCTTAAAATAAAAGCTGGTATTCTACGCTGAATGCTTAATTCTGATCGAGGGGATGCTTAGCCTTCGGGTGAAAAAATGTCTATACAGAAATCGTTCTCCATTTGTGGTTCGACAGGAAGGGGGGTGACCTTTTTCTTTTGATTTCAATGGATGCATGTTAAAATTAAAAAAATAATCACCGTTTATGAATTCAACGCTCAGAACTTTCATCACTATTTTTTTGACGGCCATCGTTGTTGGGCCTGCAACTTATGTCTATGTTTCCCGTGACTTAGAAACTTCTTTCGAAGTAAAAGAGGAGTCCTCTGACACACAGCCGGAAGAAAACATATTAGAAGAAGCCGTGGTCATCCCTTCTAATATTGTTGAATATTCTTACCCAGAAACTGGCGTCGCTATTCAATTTGAACTGCCTGAGGGCTATGGAGCGGTGAAAGATCAGGTGGGAGAAGGGAACTTACAAGTGACTTACCATGTGGGCAAATTGGATACTGAAAGCAGTGCCACTGTCCTTCAAGCTCCTATCTCAATGGGGATGACAACCTCTGTGACGATTGTGCCTTCTAACAATCCTGAAGTTGTTACTTTAGAAGATTGGCGCGAAAAAGCTGGTGTCTACGATGGCTCAGGTGCTTTTGAAACCGAAACAATCGAATTGGCTGGCGTTACTGCTACTTTATTTTCTATCGGTGGCCTCTCTACGGAATACTTGATCCAGTTTGTTAAGGATAAGAATTACTATGCAATCCATACAGAAGGGTCAATGGAGACTGAGGATATCGTTAAAATAATCGAGACTTTTAGTTTTACTAATTAGAGCTTAGTAGGCCCGAGGGGTCTGCCAGACCATTTTCAACTATGTACACCCCCAACAACGATTTCAAAATTACGAGAAAGCTTTTCTTGTTTTAAAAGATGCTTTGGAACGAACTGAGAAAGAACCGAGCGACCGTTTGCTTCAAGCCCTTGCGGATGACATTTTAAGCAAAGTTCGTGAATCCTACTTTGCCCTCCTAACTCAGCTTCATGAGTCTTTCAAAGCAAAGTCCTGATCTATTTGGTTTTACCGAGAAGCAGTGGGGGACTCTTACCGAGCTTTTTTTGAAACACCCTGCCATCCAAAAAGCCACCCTTTTTGGATCAAGAGCTAAAGGCAACTATAAAGCAGCTTCCGATGTCGACTTGGCCATAGAGGGGACTGATTTGGATATTTCGACTTTGCTCCGCTTTCAAGCTGACTTAGAAGAGTCCACTCTGCCTTATTTTTTTGATGTGATTGATTTAAAAATGGTGGATTCAAATGAGTTGCTTCAGCACATTCAAGAATTTGGCGTGACGATTTATGACTCTAAGGCTTGAAGGTAAGTCGTCTAAAAAGGTTTTGGCTTCTTCGGATTCTTTTCTAACACCGAAGGCAATACGGTGGGATTTTTCTCAAAGAACTAGCTCTTGGACGCATACACGATAGGAAGATTTCAGCTTTTTTTCAGGACCTGGAGTTCAAATAAGAGTATTTTCCACCTATGGTGCCGATACTCATATCTCCAGATGAGACAAAAAAGAATTTGATCGGCTACGATCCGATTAGAGCAGAGTTATTTCACCTGGAATCTTCAAGACTGGCTGATCAGGAATTTTCTGCAAAGCTCAAAGAGGGCACTGAGATCGAAGTCATACTCATGTCTGGTGGAAGCGCTTCGGGTAAAACTGAATTTGTATCTGCTTACTTGGAGGATTTTGACGGAATTGTATTTGACAGTACCCTCTCCAGCACAGAAGGCGCTCGAGTCAAAATCAAAAAAATCCTGAAAGCTAAGGGGATTCCAAAGATATATGCCGTATTCCCAGATGACTTACGGCGTGCGTTTACAGCTTTTTTAAATAGAGATAGAAGATTTAGCGACGAACATTTTTATAGAACCCACTCTGGTTCCAGAAAAACTCTTTTATGGATAGCTGAAAAATATCCGAGAGTGGAAATTGAAGTTTTTGAAAGTAGCTATTTAGATCAAGGTGATATGTCTTTTTATAGGTATATTTTTTCCGATCGCAGGCAGATGATTGAATTTTTGAAGGACTCTCAATATACTAAAGAGGAAATCGTCGACATCACAAGAAAAGTTTAATTTATGGAAAAAATCCTTCTAGTTAGAAGAAAACCTGAGAATATTCAAATACAGTCTTATGTGACTGCGGTTGAAGCAGGGAAGAAAATGTACCATCTGGTTCCCAATGAGGGGAAATGGGTGGTGAAAAAAGCGCTTGCTCTTAAGGCTTCTAAAATTTTTGACAATAAGATCGATGCTAGAGTTTACGCTATAAAGCTTGCTCAAAATGACAAAACTGAGCTGATCATCCACGGGAAAGATGGCCGCATACAAGATAGGAAGTCTTATGGGGATAGAGCTTCCTCTGCGAAGGGTTAAATCAGGATTTCATAGTCATTGGAAAATACCAAATGAACTCAGAGCCTCTGCCTAATTGGCTCTTAAGCTCCATGTGGCCGCCGTGGGATTCCACGAGATCCTTAACAATGGTGAGTCCAACCCCCGTTCCTCCTGTTTTTCTAGATCTCGACTTGTCTACTCGGTAAAATCTTTCAAAAATAAAGGGCATGTCCTCTTTTGAAATGCCGATTCCTGTGTCTAGAATAGATAGTACTGCCTTTTGATCTCTCCTATTGGCAGACACGGTGATTTGTCCTCCTTCAGGAGTGTAAGAGACTGCATTGGACAGTAAGTTCATCAGGATCTGTATGAATTTGTTTCTGTCTGCATCGATATTTGGTAAATCTTTATCTATTTCGATGCGAATTTTTAGTTTTTTCGACTCGTATTTCGGTTTCATCTGTAGCACCACTTCGTGAATCAACTTATCCAGATCAATAGGTTCAAGCTTCAGCTTCTTGTTCGGATTGTCAACGAGGTACAAGGCTCTCACGTCGTCCACCATAGCCGAGAGCCGATCGGTTTCACTTTCCAATAAAATCAGTGTTTCTTTTATGGGTTCTTTTTCTACAATAGTGCCGTCGTTCATGGCTCTTAAATAGCCCCCAATATTAGTGAGGGGGGTGGCGAGTTCATGAGCCACGTTCGAAACCAACTCTCTCCGTAATTGCTCCGTTTTTTCCAACTTAGCGGCCATCTCGTTCACTGCCACGCAAAGGTCCCCAACCTCATCGGATTGGGCTACTTTGATTCGCTCCTTATATTTTCCTTTTGCGATTTCTTGAGTGGCTTGAATGACTTTCTCCATTGGCTTCACGAGATAGCGAGCAAAAATGAAGCTCATGAAGGTAGCTACAAAACCTCCAATCACAATAAAAAAGATGAATAGAGTCTGCATATCGTCCAGGAATGGATTCTGCTCACGAGGTCTAAAAATCTCTGGATTCATACTGTTTTCAGCCAGAAACTGCTCCACTCTGTTCTCAAACCAATAGTGACCGCTGACGCCTGCAAGCAGGGTCGTTACAAAAAGGATAGCCACGAATCCGAGTAAGAGTTTGGTCTGTATGTTTAGCCTGAATCTCATTGTTCTTTAAGTTTATAGCCGATGCCGAATACCGATTCGATGTACTTGGGCTTTTTTGAATCGTCTCCTAGTTTTTTCCTCAGATTCATAATATGCACATCGATGGTGCGATCAAATATAAATTTCCCCTCGCCCTCGTAAACTTTGCCCATGAGCTGAGCACGAGAAAAGACCTGGCCCGGATGAGAAGCAAAGCATTTCAAGAGACGCATTTCGATGGGGGAAAGTTCTATCGATTTCCTGCCTCTCCAAACTATGAACTTCGCCGTATCGATGATGAGATCGCCCACTTCAAGCTTTTCGGAACGGTCTTCCTTTTTGCCTGCGTTACGGCGTAGAACGGCTTTGATCCTTGCCAAAAGGACATTGGGTTTGAAAGGTTTGGTCACGTAATCGTCCGCCCCTAGCTCCAGGCCCAGAAGCACCTCCACTTCTTCCTCTTTGGCCGTTAAAATAATGATCGGAAGCTCGCTTTCTGCACGGATCTGCTTCAAAATCTCAATCCCATCCAGGCCTGGCAGCATGATGTCCAAAATAATGCAGTCCGGTTTCATTTGTTTTGCCAAATGGAGGCCCTCTGCCCCATCCAAAGAAATCACTGTTCTAAACCCAGCTTTGTCTGCATAAAGCTTTACAAGGGAAGCTATATTTTTGTCGTCTTCGATGATGAGCAAGGTCTGTGTTTTCAAGATGAGGGAAAATTATTATTCGTAGCGCAGGGCTTCAATGGGATCCAGTTCGGCGGCTCTTTTTGCTGGATAGTATCCAAATACTACCCCAATAGTGCTTGAAACACCTACTGCCAAGAAAACGGAGTTTGTCGTGATTACCGTGTCTATTAAGCCGAGCTGAGTGATGAGCTGTGAGAGCGCGTAACCAATGCCCAGGCCTAAAATCCCTCCCAACAAAGTGAGGGCAACCGCATCCGTTAAAAATTGCAGACTGATTTCAAATTCCGTTGCCCCCAAAGACTTCCGTATGCCGATTTCTTTTGTCCGCTCTGAAACGGTGGTGAGCATCATATTCATGATGCCAATGCCTCCCACCACCAAAGAAATTCCCGCAACCGATGCGAGCAGAATGGTGAAGATTTCTGTGATGCTGGAGGCTGTCTCTAGAAATGAAGTGGGTTCACTCACGGAGAAATCATCATCCTCTTCATTCACTATCCCGTGACTGAGACGCATGAGCGTTTCGACCATGGGCTTTGCAATGCTCACATTCTCGTCGCTGCCCACTTTGATGAGGATGGAACTCAGTGACTTAGATCCTGTTAAATAATGTTGAATGGTGGTGATTGGGGAATAAATAATAGAGTCTTCTTGTCCAGACCCTATTTCTTCAAGCACACCAAGAATTTTAAAATCCACTTCATTCAATTGGACCGTCTGATTTAGAACATTGACGAGCCCCTCTCCAAATAAATCTTCATAAACCTGACTTCCTAGAATGACGTATTTAGATAAATCATCGACCGCCGTTTCATCAAAGAAACTCCCTTGAACCAGAGTTAGGTCTTTCACCTTCAAATATTCCGTGTCCACTCCATAGACATTCACGCTTGTGTTTTCTCCTCCTATCACTACGGCTTGGACTCGAGTGGAACTGATGGGCGCCACTCCCTCCAAAAAAGGCAAATACTGAGTCAAAAGCTCAAGGTCATCAAGAGTCAGTGTTTCTGCGGTGCCCTGCCCCTGACTGAGGCCCGAACTGTCTTGCGAAGCCCCTGGTGAGATGGTGAGTAAATCCGTTCCGATTGCACTTATTGATTCTTGCACGGACGCTTGGGCGCCTTGACCTATGGAAAGCATCACCATGACGGAGGCAATACCAATCATGATGCCCAAAATAGTTAAAAAAGAGCGGGCTTTCTTTTGGAAAATACTGTTCCATGTTTGCTGAAAAAGGTCTCTCGTTTTCATGGGGATGGGGTTATGAGCCCATCCTTCAAATGGATGATGCGGTCGGCGTGCTGAGCCACATCTGGCTCATGCGTGATCATCACGATGGTTCTGCCTTGCTCTTTATTGATTCGCTTGAAGGTTTCGAGTATCACTTCACCCGTCTTTGTGTCTAGAGCTCCGGTGGGTTCATCGGCAAGAATGATGTCGGGTTGATTCACCAATGCTCTCGCAATCGCGGCACGTTGCTTTTGTCCCCCCGAAAGCTCACTGGGTTTGTGTCGCCAACGGTTTTCCTCCAAACTTGCTGCCATCAGGGCCTGCTGTATGCGCGTTTTCCTTTCGGAGTAGGGGAGCTTCGAATTGTAAATCAGAGGTAAGCCGACGTTCTCTAAAACAGTCACCGGCAAAAGATTGAAGGACTGAAAAATGAACCCAATCGATTGATTGCGTACTCTCGCCAACTGACTGCGATCCATTTTAGAAACATCTTTTCCAGCCAGTGCATAGCTTCCTTCTGTGGGCGTGTCGAGACAGCCAATGATGTTCATGAGTGTGGATTTTCCGGAACCCGAAGGCCCCATAATGGCTACAAATTCTCCTTTTTTTACCTTCAAATCTATTCCTTTTAGAACCTCTACCGATAAGTCTCCTGTCACGTAGGTTTTTCTAATCCCGATGCATTGTATGACGTATTCCATTGAAAATTTGATTAACGTGGGAAGCTCCCGCTGCCTCCTGAGGGCGGGCTGAACTCACCGTCTGGAATACCTCCACCACTGGGAAAGAGACTGCTGGACGCCTCTTCTTCAGAAGATGTGTTGACGGTCATAAGTACTATTTGAGTGCCTGCTTCGATCCCTGAGATCACTTCATAGTTGGTTGAGTCTTGCTCGCCCAGTTCAATGTATTTTTTTTCTATGCTGAGTTCGGAAGCGGAATAAAAGGGCTTTTGAGCAAGTTCGTCTCCATTGCTTATCACCTCTACATAGCTGCCTTGTTCGTCCGTCTTCACTGCCGTCTGAGGAATGAGCGTCACATCTTTTTTGGACATCAACACGATCTCTAAATCGGTGGACATGCCCACAAGAATCCGTTCATCTTCCGATTGAATGGAAACCGTGACCTCATAGGAGACAACTCCTGAATTGACGGTTCCGGTGATGGATTTTTCTACAACTGTAGCGTCGACGGTGAGGTCTGGGATTGCATCAAACTCAAGGGTGGCGCTTTGCCCCACTTCCACATCGGAGATATCTAATTCGTTCAAAGATACGACCACCTGCTGGGCATCATCTACGAGGGTGGCGAATAGAGTTCCAGAAGAGATGTTTTCTCCTTCACTTGCGTCCAATGAAGAGATGTAGCCTCCAACCGGGGCGTAAATAAAATAGTCGTTGTAGTTTTTGCGTGCTTCCTCCAAAGCGTTCTCTTTTTGCCGAATAATCAGCTCTTGATTTCGATAATCCAAATCCGTGACCTCAGAATTCTTGAGATCGGTGAGCTCCAATTGTTTTTCTTGCAAGCTCAATTCGGCTGAGCTTTTGTCTTGTTCGTACTGCGTCCCCAGTTTTTCAATCTCGCTTTCTAACTCTACGATTGAATCCTCTAAGTCTATTAAACTTTCCAATTCATCATAAATGTCTGTGAGCAGCGGATTGATTGTGGATAGATCAGCAGACACGAGGTCCCGTTGCTCCTCCACATAGCTAGCGTATTCGGAGTCGCTGCCAAGCTCTTCATCCACCAAAGTGAGGAACAACCCCAATTCTTTTAAAAGATCAGAAAACTCCGCAAGGGTGACGTAAGTTTGATCTACCAAGGCTTCGATGGAATCCAAATCCTCACGATTGGTTTCCTCATAAGCGATCAAAGCTAAATCGTAAATATCCTCATCCTCTTCATAGTGCTCTTCCAGTTCTACTCGAGCATCTGATAAGTCTTCGCTATAGGTCAAAATTACGTAGTAAACGGCGTCGCTGTGCCTGGAACTTAAGTTCCCTTCATCCTCAAGGATATCCTCTATGTCCTCCATCACATCGGGCAACTCGGCAAAAACCGCGACAGCAGCGTTATAAGCACGATCATAAGCGCTTGGGATATCGTCTTGTGCGCTCAATATCTCTTTCTGCTTGTCGGCTATGGCATCCTCATAGTTCGTGAGAAGATCCGCTAAAGCAATTTCTGCTTCAGTCACTGCATTTTCTGCCTTTTTTATATCTATTTCATCGGCGGGTTCACTTAATTCTTCTAGGTCCAATCTAGCTTGCTCCAAATTCAGTTCAGCTTCTGCGATCGATGTTGACGCCTTCGTTGAGTCTAGAACGGCGAGGAGTTGCCCTGCATAAACCGCGTCGCCTTCCTCGACATAGACACCGACTAATCTGCCCGATGCTTCGGGTTGCAACTCAATTTCTTCAGCACTGCTGACTTGTCCCGAAGCGGATATGGATGAAGTGAGGGTGCCTTTTTCTACCGTGGTTAGAACGGTGTACTCGCTTGAGTCTGCGCTTTGACTGGGAAAGAGAAAATAAACTCCCGTTGCGAGGAGGATAAGGACTAAACCGCTGATTATTTTTCCTAAAAGGGTGCTGAATATTTTTTTCATTTTAAGCTTAAATGGCTCGCAGGATAAGCCTGAGATATGAAATGAATATGAAGAACTTGTTAAAAAATGGTTAAGATGTAGCTATGTGATTTTTTGGATATTCGATTCATAGATGCTCTATCTACTTATCTTTTATTTTTTTTGAAGATGAAATGCTAGTCTTTTTCATTTTTTTGTCATTTCTCCATAGCTTTGACAGGAATAGTGCAAGGAACGGCAGATTCAGAATTCCGGCAAAATAGCTTAAAAATCGGACTTCTTCCCATCCATTTACGTCGTTTGCAAGAGTGGCTAGATTGAAGAAACCAATATTACAGGCCAGCCAGAAAGTCCCAACGCTCGCCAGTCGATTTTTCAAGAAAGCACAGGTCACAATAGCCACTGCACAGAATAGGTCTAGGCTAATCATGAGCCAGGCTAGATCCTTCTGGAATGGACTGAAGGCATTGAGGTCCCATTTTAAAACATGGACTGCAATCAACATAACAAAAATTCCTGGCCCCACTCCTCTAAGAAAGAGAGGCTTCCAAATGAGCCACCCCAAAATAGAATACGCCAAAATAAGTAGTTTATAAGAAAAGAGCAGATATAGACTTACATATAGACTTATTTTAAAAGCCAATAGCCCCTGACCAAGAAAATATTCCAAACTCATTTCTCTAGATTCATCAGCAATCACCAGCAGCTCCAAAAAAAATAGCCAAGTCCATACCGCCCATCTTATGATGCTCGCCCAACCGCTCACGGACTTCGCTTTAGGTGGAGTTTTTTTCATGGTTTGAATTTGAATCCATCTTCAACGAAGGTCGTTGTATATAAAAAAAGAACCCACGCCAAAAACAGTAAGCACCACGGGATTATTACAAATGTAAACAGGAACGCAAAATGGAATAGGGATACAAGTATTTCGTGATGTATTTTTGCTCCCCCATGAATACCCATGTCTGGCGTCCACCTAGTGCGGTGTAGCTTGATCGGTACTCCAATTATTCGTGCAGCAATATTTCGGAATACAGGGTCGATCCGACGCACAACAATCAACATGTACATCGTGCCTACAGCCACCAGAATAATGGCGCCAACGCTTAATTGAATAGAATAAAAATAAGATTGATCCATAGATGTGTAGTATTTCATTTAATATAGCACAAGATTTGTGTGTGACACGAAGAGACACTAGAATGCATCAGCAAAAGGTTAAAGGTCCACATGCCCCCTCATTGATTCATGAACTATCAAAAATCTTTATTCATCTTTCGAAGAGACCTACGCCTTGAGGATAACACTGGGCTGATTGCTCTTTTATCGCAGTCAAAAACGGTGGTGCCGGCCTTTATTTTTGATGATCGGCAAACGCAGCCCAATCAAAATGGATATTTTAGTCCGCCCGCCTTTGCCTTTTTACTCCATTCACTGGCTGAACTGGATGAATCCTTGCGAGCACTAGGCTCCCGCCTCTATGTTTTTTCTGGCAATCCAGAAGAAATCGTCAAATCTCTGATCACGAACGATCAAATTGAGGCGGTTTTTGTGAATAAAGATTACACCCCCTTTTCACGCCGGCGTGATGCCGATCTGGCTGATCTTTGTGAAAAGCAACAGGTGGCTTTCAAAGCCTATGCCGATATCGCCCTCTCTCCCCTCGAAGATATTCGTACCGGGTCAGACGCCCTCTACAGCGTGTTTACTCCCTTTAAAAATAAGGCACAAAGCTATGCTGTTCCGCTGCCGCAAAAAAATAGCTTTTCGAACTACTACTCGGGAGAAATCCAGTCGAAAACGATCTCTTTATCCCAGGTTTCTGCAGCAATCGGTGATCGAAAATTGGTGCTGCGTGGGGGCAGGCAAGAAGGACTGGAAATCCTCAAAAAACAGCACTACCTCAAAAACTACAAAGAGCTCCGTGACTTTCCAGCCGTCCAAGGGACTTCGCGTCTTTCGGCTCATCATAAATTTGGTACTATTTCTATCCGTGAAAGCTATCAAGTGGCGGCCGAATATGGCCTTGGAAGTCAGTATGTTTCGGAACTCTATTGGAGAGATTTTTACTATTATATTGCCTACCATTTCCCTCACGTCTTTCAAACATCTTTCTTGCCTTGGGCGGAATATTTGGAGTGGGCCAACAAGAAAGACCACTTTGAGGCGTGGTGCGCCGGGAAAACAGGCGTGCCCATTGTGGACGCCGCTATGAGAGAGCTGAATCATACCGGCTGGATGCACAATCGTGCTCGAATGATCGTTGCCTCTTATCTGACTAAAAACCTCTTGATCCACTGGCAATGGGGAGAAAAGTATTTTGCTCAAAACTTAATTGACTATGATCCCGCACAAAATAATGGAGGATGGCAATGGAGTGCCTCAACAGGAGCAGATCCGCGTCCCCTGAGGATCTTTAACCCCTATATTCAAGCCCAAAAATTTGCCCCTCAAGCCGAATACATCAAGCAATGGGTGCCGGAATTAAGAGAGCTTGATGTTAAAATACTCACCAACGGCAAAGAAGAAGATTTCAGTGCTTATAGTCCCCATTATCCCGCGCCTCTTGTGGACCAAAAAGAGACTTACCACCGAACCATGAATGTCTATAAAAATGCCAAAAAGGAATGGGCGGCTAAGGGGTTTTAGGGGATTTTATTCTTAGCTGCACGAAAAGCCTCTGGAGTTTTTTTCTCCATTCATCACCACAGAATAGATCTGCAATTGCCGCAGGTTCCATTTTGGCTCTGCTGATAATTTTCTTTATCCCTTCGATGTTTTTTAACAAATAATTCAGGCGCTCCTCCCAGTTAGAAGTCTCCAAAATTTGCACGAGGCTAGGGCCTTTAAAGCCAAGCCATTTTAGCCCCACTAAGGAATCAGCATTTTCATCCGCTATAAGATATTCAAGCTTATCCCTCCACTCCACTGAACTTAAAATCTCCTGAAGCTGAGCTCCATCCAATGGGATCCTTTTCTTCTTTTTATAATTGATGTCAAAACCAATGAGCTTCCTTACTTTTGCCAAACCATCATCCATCCGTAAGATACTTAAAAAGTACTCCTCGTTTGCTAGGATAGGAGGATGTGAGGCCATATCATCCCTCAAGTCATTCATAAATGTGTTCAATCCCTGAATGGGATCTACCACGCTAGTCACCCGCCACAGCTCCGCCCTAATAGCTAGATTCAAAATGTCTAATAATGAACATCCCTTCCCCCTCAGCCATTTCATGTTTTCAGCACTAAACTCACCGCCGCTCAAAGTGCTTAGGATTCTTTTTCGAGTGTTTGAAATCTCTGTGTTAACGGCCTCATCTGTGCACTCAGCCTCATTCAGCGCATCTTGGATCAAGTGTAAGAAAAATTCTATCTGTTTATGTAATGCCACTCGTTTATTCCGAATCTTTTTCCCATAGACTTCTTGAAGAGTATCCTGAATTAATTGGTGAACGGGCTCGGGCAATCCACTAAAATCATCGTGTTGCACTGTATAGCTTCCCCCTTGTTCAGAAGGCGGCTTTATGTAAGCTTCAATACCCCGTAGATGATGACTTATTTTTTTACGTTTCAGATGTGGCATAAGGAGCGATTTTTAGCGCCTATTAAGCCACAAAAAACCTCCCATGTAAACACAAATCCCTGAGAACACCAGTGCCCTACAAACTCCCCTCTAGACCTATGCAGCTACAAGCTCTCTACGTATTTTTTGAAATGATTGAGAATCGACTGCCAGCCGCTTTTTTGCATTTCACGAGGGTTTTCACTCTCCGCATCAAAGATTTCACGCACTATGGTTGCCGTTGGGCCCGCTGTGAAGTTGAGCGTGACTTTACGTCCATCCTCCATCTCATATTCGTAGGATTCTTTCTCTTTCAAGCTAGTGTAGGTGCCTCCAAAATCAAAACCAAAACTTCCATCTTTTGCCTGCATGCGAGTCTTGAAGCTTCCTCCAACGCGTAAATCATTTTCGGCAAAAGGAGCCTCCCAATCATCAGAAGCAAAACACCATTGAGTGATGTGCTTTGGATTGGTGAATGCGTCCCATACCACCTCGAGGGGAGCCTTAACCCACACGGAAACCGCAACGGTTTTACAAGTTCCCGTTTCAGAAAGTTCCTTGAGGCGCTCCAAGGCCTCGGGCCACATCTGCATAAACATCTCGTAATAGTCATCGGCTGAGTCCATATCCACCGTGAATTCCGTGCCTCCATTCATCGGTTTTAAAGTGTAATTTTCGTAAGCCGGTGTCCAGGATTTCACTTCTGGACTGTCAAAATCCTCCACTCCATTTTTAAGAAAACCACGATGTAGAATGGAAACCCATTCGTTGACCCTTAGATCCGCCACTTCGCTCACCATTCCATCTTGACCCCCTTCTTCATTAGGCGAAGTAAAATACAGTTTTGATCCCTTTTCCCATGTGCCTACCACGTTTGAATCGGCACTAAAAGCTTCTGTCCAAATGGGATAGCTGTTTTTACCGAGTAAGGCCTCCCAAACCTTTTCCAGACTCGCATTGATCTGAATCGAAAGATTGATTTTTTTCATATTGCCCTTATTAATACTCTCCCGAAATGCCGGGGTCAAATAAAGAAGCTTCTTGTTTCCCATGAATCAAGAAATCCGCGATTTTTTTAGCCCCAAAAATAGAACTTAAAATTCCCGTTCCATTACAGCCCAAGTTGTACATGAGAGTTGGGTTCAGAGGTTCCGGGCCGATGCAACGTAAAGAACTCGGCGTATAACCCATGAGCCCGTGCCATTGAAAAGAATAATCGATGACTTTTGGTGCTTTAATATAATTATGCACTAAAAATGAATTGAGGGCGTCGGCCGCTTGCTTGGGGTAAACATGGGCTTCCTTATCGTAAGCCGTTGTGTCTTCCACGGCCCATTCCGGCCCTCCTAAAGTGACTAAACTTCTATTCCCTATAAAAGGCCGCCGAGTTAAATAAAAGTAGGGTTCAATGCCATTTTCAGAACTTATGTTCTCATGGTAACCATGATAGCTAATGGCAGTAGCTTTATGTTTTGGCTCTTCCGTATACCCACACATATAGCCCACAATTCCACTCACCAAGTGATGGAACCGAGTGTCAATATCTGGTCCATCGTCATTGTAGATCTTTATTTTTTCGAATCCATTCGTGCATAAAACTACTTTTTTGCTCCTGATTTCCAGAGCTTCTTGATTCAATCCGATGGCTTCTTCTTTTTGGAGCTTCAAGCTCACTATGGGGGTTTTTTCGAGAAGCTTGAAGCGCTTCGGAAACTGCTTCAATAAATAACCGGCCAGCTCTTCGGTGAGCCTTGCGCTGTTGGTGACTCCACGCTGTGCCGTGCTTGCCGCAAAAAACTCCTGATTATCGGTTTCCAAACGATCCAAGAGCATCCCTTTAGGCACTAGAGAGTATAAATCTTTATAGCGCTCGGGGATGTCTTGAATTCTTGGGTCTCCGGATGCAATCAAGACCTGCTCTGTTAATAAACCCGCCTCTTTCAACCAATATCGGTTCTCTAAAGCTTCCAAAAGATGCGGCATGGAGGCGTAAGCTGAATAGGCCTGAAATTGATGCACCGGCGTAGTTAATTGCGCTTTTTCTTGTACTTCTTTGAGTAAATCCCATGCGGAAAGAATGTCCGCTTGAGCCCGAGTGGCGAGCGTCAAGCCATAGCGTTTCACTAAGCCTGCGAAGGATTTTTCAAAATAGCTCACCATTTGCCCCCCATTATGCCCCGTGGCTCCGTGGGCTACACGCCCCGCTTCCGCAAGGACCACCTCTTTATCGGTGTAGGTGAGCACAAAAAAAGCCGTCATGAGTCCTGCAATCCCGCCCCCGACGATCAGAACATCGCAGGCATGATTTTCCTGCAAAGACCGTTCTTCTCGAGTACGATTGAGCTCATAAAGCCAAGGTGATTTTTGTTTCATTGAAACAGTGGGTTACTTAGATCTAAATCTTTCTTATTATTCTACCACAAATACACGCCTTTCTCCAAAGCATTGTCGCCCCCTTCGAAAGACTCCCTTGATCCGTTTGAGCGGCCCCACTAGAATGAACTCCTGAAGTTCATTCATTTCCTTACCCTTCACTCTATGATGCTCAATGAATCCCTCCTTTGGCGCTATGCTACAAAAAGCTTTGATGCCAATAAAAAAGTCTCCGAAGATCTTTTTGCTCAAGTGATGGAAGCGGCTCGCTTAGCTCCCTCTTCTTTTGGTTTGGAATTGTGGAAGTTTGTGGTGGTGGAGAATCCTGAACTTCGTGCAAAAATCCGAGAAGCGGCTTGGAATCAAGGGCAGGTGACGGATGCTTCTCATTTGGTAGTTCTTTGCCGCCAAGCGGATGTAAACGCGTCTGATGTGGAGGATTTAATCGCTCGTATGACCCAAACTCGTGAACTCGAGGACAGCAGTTCTTTGGAGGGCTACAAACAAATGATGCTGGGCATGATTGAGCATATGGATGGGGATAAAAAAGCCAACTGGATGAGCAAGCAAGTTTATTTAGCTCTTGGCTTTCTTATGG
>CAZHKJ010000010.1:15287-20985 GCA_964533115.1 uncultured Candidatus Peribacteria bacterium
AGTGGATACCTGCCCTATGGAAGGTTTCGATGCGGCAAAAGTCGATGAGATTTTAGGTCTTGCGGATCAGAATCTTCGATCTGTTGTTCTTTGCCCCATTGGCTACCGAAGTGAGGATGATAAATATGCCTCTTTAGCTAAAGTTCGCCGTTCAATGGAGGAGGTACTTGTGCGAATCAATTAAATCATGTAAACTAATTGCGATGAGTAAGCCGTTCGGTAGAAGTTCTATTCGTTTCGTTCGGTAGGTCGACACATCGTAATATCAACTACTAAACGTAAACGTAATATGCAACTTAAGAAACTTTTCGTAGGGAATCTTCCTTACTCAACAACTGGAGATGATCTCCGTGCTCTTTTTTCAGAATGCGGAACTGTCGTATCTTCTATGGTAATCAGTGATCGTATGACCGGCCGCAGCAAAGGGTTCGGTTTCGTAGAAATGGAAACAATTGAAGAAGCTGAAGCAGCTGTCGCTAAATTCCATGATTATGACCTCAATGGTCGTCCCATGGTCGTTAACGAAGCTCGTCCTCAAGAAGACCGTCCTCGAACAGGTGGTTTTGGAGGAGGAAGCCGCGGAGGATTCCGTGGTGGAGATCGTTCAGGAAGTGGAGACCGTTTTGGCGGAAACCGATTCAACGACAACTCTGGAGATCAATTCTAATTGATTTAAACAACCATTTAAAAAGCCCTGCAGAAATGTGGGGCTTTTTTCTTAGCTATTTTTCTTAGCAAGCTTTATTACCAACCTCCGCTTGCTCCGCCTCCTCCAAAACCACCTCCACCGAAGCCCCCGCCTCCGCCCGACCGTCCTCCTCCTCCCCAAAATCCTCCACGATGAGTTCCACTCGGGATTTTCCAGAAAAGAAACTTTGAAACCATGAAGTCCAGAAAGAGTCCCACAAAGGCAAAAACGATCACTCCCACTAGGCTTGCATATAAAAATAAGCCCATAATTCCACCTACAATGCCTCCTATCCACCATGATTTTGTTCGAGAAAGCCAGCTTAAAACAGCCCATGAGGCAAGGAAAAAGTAAGCCCAAAGATCAAACACCGTGAAATCAACTTGGCTTTGACCAGGTGGGGTGAACTCACTGAGGTCAAAAACTTCACCCCTGGCTAATTTTTCGAGCACGATGACGCTTTGCAGCACTCCTTCATCATAATTTCCCGCTGAAAAAAGCGGCAAAGCCACTTCATCAATAATTCTAAAGGATTGTGCATCCGTAATGGCGCCCTCAAGCCCATAACCCACCTCGATGCGCGTAAGCCGCTCATTTGGAGCAATAAGGAAGACTAAGCCGTTATTGAACTCGTCTTGGCCCACGCCCCACTCTCTCCCCAATTGAAGGGCAAATTGCTCCGGCTCATAACCTTGTAAACTGTTTATCGTGACGACCACCATTTGCACAGAATTTGAGGCCTCCAAGGCCGCAAGGCTGGCTTGAATTTCTGCCTCCGTTTGCTCCGAAAGGATCTCTGCTTCATCCAGAATATACCCATCTGGTGGTGGAGGCAGAATGAGTTCTGCAAAAGCTCGCTGAATAAATTGGGCTTCTCCAAAAAATGGCAGAAGGGCGAGAAGAAGCAGCCCTGATAGGAAGAGTTTCTTCATGAGTTGAGATTATTCAGTGGTTTCTTCACCAAAACTGAAGTCTATTTCAGGAGCCGTGTCTGTGCCTTCGTCTGATTCAAAAAATGGAGAGGCATCAAATCCAAATAAAGCGGCTATGAAACTTGTGGGGAAGCGCCGTATCTTGATGTTATAATCTCCAGCTGTGTTGTTGTAATCCATACGAGCCACTGAAATACGGTTTTCTGTCCCTTCGAGTTGAGCCTGAAAGGTTCTAAAGCCTTCGGTCGCCGTGAGAGTGGGGTAGGATTCTACTGTTACAATTAAACGAGAAAGCGCAGAATCAAAGGCCTGACTGGCCGCGATTTGATCTTCAACGCTTGCATTGGGATCCTCGTTGGTTTCCATCCACTGTGTACGGGCCTCCGTGACTTCCACAAGGGTACTTTGTTCAAAATCAGCGGCTCCCTGCACCGTTTCCACTAAAGCCGGCACCAAGTCTGCGCGACGTTGATATTCCGTTTCGACTTGAGCCCAGGTCTTTTGAACCTCTCCCTGTGCAGTGATTAGCCCATTGTAGGAACTCATCAGCCACAGTCCTAAAACGAGGAGGATGCCGACAATGATGAGCCAAGCGGGGATTTTTTTGCCAGAAGTGGAGTTCGCCATACAATGAGGAGATTAAACGTGAACGTAGCTTAGCAAAATATCCTTCTTAATACAAATTTAAGAGGCTCACGGCCTGATTTGAAATGGAGGAAGACTGACGCTCTGCGTAAAACTATAGACTAAATGCAAAACACTCTTTACAATGCGGACTCAGACGCTACGGAGAGATGGCTGAGCGGTCGAAAGCGGCGGTCTTGAAAACCGTTAGAGGCGCAAGCTTCTCGGGGGTTCGAATCCCTCTCTCTCCGCCATCGTAGACGAATTGACTCTAAAGCAGGACTTTCACTGCTTTTTAGTGGTTTTTGTGGAGGTTCTAAGGCTCAAGTAGCCACCATATTCAAGGACGATGTTGCTATTCAGGATTACCTATGACTTGTAGCTATAGCCAGAGCACCGCGCCCACATTAGCATGACGAACGCTAGCATAGTCATCAAAGACTTGCGCCGCCTGATAACTAGGACTGTAATTAAAGGAAGTAATGTTACGCACAAGCTTGCCATCATCTATATCGTCTGGACATTCAAGCATGGCACTGCGCCACTCTTTAGATCGAGGGCCTTCTGCAACAGGATTTTCAACATAATTCCCACCCATCACTGCATCAGAAGCGGCAACAAGTCCCTTTACCTTATATCTACGCCCCTTATAATCGGGAAAATCTGGTGGCACACGATACCCCTTTGCTTTTACAGCCCGAACGATTTCAACAGCTTTCGCATACTCTCCTCCTTGTTTTTCAATAAATTGCACGACTTCCTCATGAGGTAAAAGAACAGATTCCCCTTCATTCGTTATCACAACGTTTACGATTTCTCGGCTGCGCTGTCTGATTGCTGGAGTGCCATCTGCATGTATACCTATCAAACAAGGCCCTCCAGGCATTTTTTCTGCTAATTCCAATCGAGTCACTCCGTTTACTTTCTCCAATAAATAATCTCGCAAACGTTCTTTTAGGCCACCTTTACCCTCCCAGTTTTGACCTGCTTTTCCATCCTTTTTAAGAGCCTTTTCGTAATCTTTTAGAGTGGCTTCTCCGTCGATCATTACGATTCCTCGGTCAAAATCGTGCTTAAATTGTTCAAGAATCTCATTCACACGTCTTTCAATCTCTGCCTCAGTCTCAGTCTCGAGTAAACATCCTAATGCTTCTCTACGGGCTAAAACCTGTCCATCAATAATATGCGAAGACTCAGGATCTTCTACCCTCGAAGGCACATATTTAATAGCTTCTGTGACCTTTGCACCATCTTCTGCATCTGTATGTTTGCGGCGTCGTCCGTCTGGTGCGCTCATATTTTAATATATTAGGCGTTAATTCTAGGATTTATTTTAGCATATATCTCAAAACATGCAACCTTAACAAGCTCTTGTCCCTTTGTTACCCCTGAAGACTAGAACAAATCTACCGCCTCACCTACGAAGGGCCCGTACCATCGTTCCATAAGCATACATTCTTCACTCGGCAAGCAATTCAAATCTACTTCCGTGCTTTGTAGATAGAAAAGTGATCCTGCTGGGTCCTTCCATTGATGCAGAGAGATGAAATTTGTAGGGTTTTTTAAGAAATAAACATAGTTGATTGACATGTCAAAGGCTGAATTGACTTCATAAGAAGAAGGTGCCCGAGAGGATCGGATGCTTTGGGCATTGCTGGGGCTGGAAATCCATTCCACATACGCTTCTAAAGAACGATCCTCTAGCTCCAAAGGTTCATTTGAGTCGGAGCCTTCTTCATATACAGGTATTTCTTCATAGGTCTTCATTTCGTTGAAAGTGCTTTGCGTTCTTGTATCCAAACGCCCCCATAGCCCTTCTTCCTCTTCTAAAGTCAGCCGATTTCCTTCATTATCATAACACCCATTTTCATCCATGCCTTCAGGTACAGGAGATTGAGAAGGGTTGGTTTCCTCGAGTACTGCACCATAGGTTTTGGGATCAAAAATACCCTCTGCCTCTTCTTCGGTCATATAACGAGACTCCAAATAATCTAAACGAAAGGATAAACCGTTTCCTTTACTGCGCTCATATCGTTCGACGTGATGCAAGCGGTAGGTGTCTGCGCTGAAGTAATAATACATATCGTCGTCTGTGTTGAAATAGAGAGGAATCACAAAGAGGTAATATTTTTCTCCTTTTTCTTCCACCACTTGGTATTGAATAGCGGGATCCGATTTAAGCTCTTCTAAAATTGCCTTTGCCTCCTCTGAATGGGTGCGAGCCTTTTCTAAATCATTATAAGCTTGTTCTTCCTCGCTTGGGGCAGGCACGAGAGGGAGCTCGTCAGGAGTCACTTCTTCCTCTTCCTGAGGGTCAAAAATGTCCTCTTGATAGATGGCAACGGTGCTTGGATCTTGGGCATCGGCTTTAAGAATATTTTCCTCATAAATACAGTAATAACTGCCTTGTGCAAAAGGATCGGATTCATGGGGAACACGGTAGAATTCCTCCTCTCCCTCTTCATTGATCAAAATCATTCTCATGAAGTAAGGCTCTCCTGTCTCCGGATTTTCCTCTGAATACACACGATTTCCTTTTGAGTCGCTCCACTCTTCATGGATGGTTTCATTGGCTCCCTCAGGATCTTTGTAAGGATTACTGTAAAAGGTTTTTTCGTAATAGACACCAGAAAGAGTGGCTTCCGTCTCATAGGTCTCATAAGACTCTTCTAAAAAAGCTTGGGCGGAAAGGGGTTCATTTCCGAAAGGTGGGGTGACACTGATTGCCAAAATAGCCACTAAAAGAACGCTCGCAAAAACCAAACGAAAGAGGCCTCGGAAACGACTCTTTTTTTGAAAGCCGTGGCGGTCTTGAAGTTCTTCCCCCAAACGAACAATAAAAGAGGGGGAAGCTTTGGCATCCAGGGAACGCTGGATTCGATCTTCGAAGTCGGAAGGTATCATATGAATGGGTTAGGTGAAAGTAAGGACTGGCACGAAACTGTTTTACTGCAATTTTTCCCAGTTTCTCCGTAAGGTCTCGAGAGCACGGCATAAATTGGAAGCGATGGTTTTTTCCGAACTGCCCAAAATGCGAGCGATTTCTTTATTACGGAGGTCTGAAGAATAACGCAGAAGAATGAGTTCTCTTTGCTTTGCAGGGAGCGCATCAATGAGCACTCGAAGCTGCTGAGCTTCCTCTTTTTCTTGACTGAGTTCGGAGGGAAGAGGGTTCTGAGCCTTTTCCGTTTCTTCATTGATGACAGCAAGCGGACGGCGAGTAGAAAAAAATGTATTCAAACAATTGTGGGCGATTTTAAAAAGCCAGGCTCGAAAACTAATGGGATCATCCGTACGAAGTCCACCGATTTTTTCCAGTGCGCGATGCCAAGTTTGGCTGCAAAGATCTTCCGCGTTGCTGCGGTCCTTCACCCGAAAGAAAAAATATTTATAAACGGCCTCCACATGCAAACGATACAATACAAACTCCTGCTCAATTGGGCGAAAAACTTTT
>CAZHKJ010000010.1:20995-21697 GCA_964533115.1 uncultured Candidatus Peribacteria bacterium
CATGCAAACGATACAATTCACCGAAGGCAGCGGCATCCGTTTTAGCGTTTTCAATAAGCTCATTCATTTTAAAGGGGTTCGTAAGTAGGGACAGGCTTTTTTAAATTATACTGCAAAAATTTTCCATAAATAGATTGAACTTCCTTGGGCTTAGGCCCTTTATTTTTATTCATTGTCATCATCCTCTGACAGCAGCTTCTCGCTTCGCTGTGTTTACTTTTCACGTTTGAAAGCCATAATCAGCCTACACACCTAAACTCCACCCCTATGCGCTTCGCTTCACGATCTATCTATTGGCTTTTGCTCATCGCCATGCTCTGTAACACGCTCTTTGTGCCCATGAGCTTGGCACTGGATTCGGAAGCGCTAAGCACTGAGGAGACCACCGTTCTTCCGGAAGAAGCTGGTGAGGACTTGGATGCAATGGAGGATCCTCTCACGGAAAGCTCGACGGATTCTGAAAGCAGTTCCTCCGAAGAAGAGACTCCACCCATAAAAACAGCCATGGGTTCCGAAGATGGCTCTGAAACCAGCAGCAGCGTCTACGATACTGGAGCTACACGGCTGATCCCCGAAGTGGACGAGTTGACAGGAGCTCTGACCTATTCCTATCCCTTGGATTTACCTCCAGGTCGAGCTTCCTTAACTCCTGAAATCTCTCTTGAATACAACTCTTTAGATGAATCGAACAACTCCTTTGTA
>CAZHKJ010000011.1:0-9892 GCA_964533115.1 uncultured Candidatus Peribacteria bacterium
ATCAAGCTGACTACGCAACAATGGTGTTAAAGTTATTAGCGGTGAATTACCTCAGCGTGGCGCAAGCAGAGATGGTCATAGAGGAGCAAATAAAAGCTAAGAAAGAAAAAAGAGAAGACACGAGTGAGTTTGAAGCTTTACTCGCTAAAGTTCAGGACAAAACAATGGTAGAGCAACAGGAGAAAGTAGAGGCCGCTCAACGCTTAGCTGAAAAGCGTGCCAAAAATGATGCGCAAGTGGGTCATACCAATTCTATGCGGCAACTCTTAAGCTTTGAAGGCATTGCCGGTTCTATTCTTGCGGTGAATGGAATGGTGACCGTTCTTGCCAATGTGCTCATGAATTTGAGCCCAGACGAATGGGAGAATCTTCCGGATAATCCAGCCGTTTGGATGGGCTTGGGAATGGCCTTTGGGGGAGGAGAAGTAAGCAAGGGATTTGGAGGACTCACCGATACCCCTTCCACTAACATTGCACAACTGATCGAGGGGAAGGGTGAATCTCAAGATAAAATAGGGAAAATGAGAGCCGAGGCTTTTGAGAAAAAAGTGCTGCGTTATCCAACTGTCGCCGAGCTCTATTTTCAAGGAACAGAAAACATCAATGCCGCCTATCAAAAAAAACGTTTGAAAAGCAATGCTACCGAAGGCTCCTTCGTCTCATTGAGTATAGAAGAGATGGGCTTCAACTGGGAAGCCTTACCGGAGAAATATAAAAAGCTAGGAAAAGAGGAAGCAGCTCAGCTCTTGTCGGAATGGGTGGCGAGAATGGTGGATGACAAACATTCGGTAGAAACACAGAAGCTGATGATGGGAGGAGATGCTAGCAGTGCCGAGGGAGTGAAAATGGACTTTAGAGGGAAATATGGACTTCCTCCTCTGGAAGAGTGGAACAAGGAATTAAAAGCAAAATATTTAAATGAAAATAAATAATATGATCTATAGTGAAAAACAAAAAGAATGGAAAGATTTGATCACTCGTGAAATTCATGGGGAAAACATCGAGACTTTTTTAGAGCCGGGTTATAAAGAAGAGTATTCAAAATGGAAAGAAAAATTCAAAGAGCTGCTTCCTAAACAATCCGCCGACGAGCGTGTGGAGGGGTTCACGAAGCACCTACAGGATCTTGTTTCAAAAAAAACAACGGAAGTTATAAATGGGATGGATCTGAGTAAAAAAAGACGGGAGGAACTTCTTGCTTTAGCAAAAAAAGATCAGCTTTTGTTGGTGAGTAAAGACGGAGGGCTTCACTTTGACCAAATCTTAACGCCACAAGAAGCAGAGCAAGTAGATGCCCTTCAACACCGTATTTTATCCCCCAGTTTCATTAGTGCCAGCAATGATTTGTCCGCAGTAGTTGAAGCTCAAACCTTGATTCATGTGGTCAATCATTTGAAAAAATTGGGTTACAATGTAGACCGAGCAGACATCAAGGAACATCAAGTTTTGGTTCAAGTCACCATGCCCAAAGTATCCGGTGAAATGGAAAGTTTAGAATACCGAGTGGACATCAAGCAAGAAGCAGGCTTGCCTTTGGAGTATAAGTATCTGTCGGGAACAAAGATGAAGAGAGTGCCGGAAACGGTTTTGCCCGAAAATCTAGGCGCTTTAAAAGAAGATCAAAGCCTCATTGTCCCAAGTCAATCTGAGCTGGAACAAATGCTCATGCTCAAAAGCTTCAAAGGGCCTTCCAAGAACGGAAAAGCCAATATGGCCCTCGCTAGTTTTGCAGCCATTTATGGAGCGCGAGCTGGGGGACAAGAAGCAAGAAAAATAAGGGCCAAACAGAGCCATGAGAATGCTCAAAAAGAATCATTCAAATTCAGAACCGATGGGGCGCTTTCCAATGTGATCGCTTCTAAACAAGCAATGAAAACACAACGACTGGAGCGAGAAAAAAAGTGGAATACGAAAAGTGTACATGAAAAATTTCAAGAAAAGCATGATGAAAAAACTCGCATAAAATTCTTTGAAAGGCAGAGAGGAATGGATGCACAAAGAATCGAGCGACGTCAAAAAAATAGAAATAAATTTAAAATCGGAACCCTGATTGGCTCTGTAACAGGAGCAGGATTAATGGGTGGAATCGGTTTTCTGGGCATTTGGTCCGGACAATAAAATAAACTCCAAAAATGAAACAAATACTCAAAAAAATTCTAGAAAAGCTTTCATCCCACAAGGGACTCGTATTGCTCCTTGCAGTGGGGTGCAGTCTTTGGCCAGACATAGCCGGGGCCATCGCTCCGGAAGTCAGTACGGGAGAAAATAGTGAAACCATACAAAATTTTGCAGAGACGCTTTCGGTACTGATTTCTTTTTTGAGCACGATATTATGGCCTCTTTTATTGGCGATTGGAGATCTGATGGATGTCGATATGATTATTGGACCCGGAATGGAGTCACGCCTTTTAGACATTTGGGTGCAGGTGCGAAATCTAGTGAATATTGCTTTTGTTTTGGTCCTTTTGGTGGTTGCGTTTTATAACGTTTTAGGCCTCGGAGGAGGAGAAGGAGAATTGGCCATCAAAACAGCACTACCCAAAATTGTGATTGGTTTAGTGATTGTGAACTTTACTTATTTAGGAGGGCGAGTCGTACTCGACGTTGTTAATGTAGGTACTACGGTGGCTTTTGGTTTACCTCAATTTTTGGAAGAAGCGGCAGAAGAAGATGGAGAAGGAGCAAGCAGTGGCTATAGTTTTAAACCGGAAGTTGAAAAGTTTGAGGAAAAAATATGTTTAAAATCCACCACAGCGGTGGATGAAGATACGGGAGAAGAAACAAGAGTCTATGCAGGTTATGCGGTTAAAGATGCTCCCATACAAACGCAAATTTTTTGTGAATATTATGAAACAGCAAGCAAGGACCTACTCGCCAATGGGATGATACTCGAAGTCTCCTCAAAATCTTTCGGAGGCTTGCGCGATAGTTTGGAACAACGCTATTTCCAAAATCTCAATAAAAACAATGTGGCCCTCATTATGGCCGTGAATATGGGAAATTTAGGAAGTCAAAATCTCCTCAAGGAAGGTTCAGTACTCAACTTTAAAGATTTAACGGTCAATTTGATTTTCTCAACCGTCATGTACTTGGTTTTGGCTCTTTCCTACATTGTATTGGCCATCATTCTTTTAGTGAGAGTGGTTGTTTTATGGCTCGCCTTAGCGCTTTCTCCCGTGGCCGTTCTCACCTACGTGGTCCCGCAAATTAAAGAATGGATGGGAGGTGGCGGCGATTTCAGCCAGAAAGTCATCAAGCATCTTATTGCGCCCATCATTATTGGATTCACTTTAAGCATGGGATTCCTCCTGATGTCTGCATGGAATCAAGTCGCAGACCCCTTGAGCAGTTATTCTTCTTCGGAAGTGGATGAAGTCATTCAAAATGAGCTGCTCATTTCAGGAATAGATGACCTTCCTAAATTGATTTTAGCCATCGCCAGCATCGTTGTGGTATGGATGGGAGTCTTTGCCGCGGCAGAAGGAACTTATGCCCAAGGGATCACGGATAAAATTAAGGACTTTGGAGAAAAAGCAAAAGATTTTGCTTTGAATACCGCCGCTTTGGCGCCTATTTTGCCCATTAGTGTGAATGGTGAGAAGAGAGAACCCATGTCCCCCATGGCCCTTGGAAAAGCCGTCAATTCTTTCTTAGAAACCGCGGACGATAGAAGACTTGAGAAACAGCTTGAACAATTCAAAGGCACAACCTTTGGAAAAATGGCTTTTGGAGATGGTTACAATAGTGAAAATCCAGAAATGAATAAAATCAATATGCAAACTTTATTCAATGAAATTAGCGATACGACGGCCCTGTGTGTTACAGAGGCCGAGCGCATTGCCAAACATCTTAACCATATTGTAGGTGGCAATAAAGAAATGGATGAGAACAGAAAAACGACCATAAAAGAAGAAATTCAAAAAGTACAACAAATTTATAATAGGAAAGAGGGTAATTTAGACAATTTAAGGCAGGTGGTGACCAAGCATGATTTGACGGCGGAAGAGCTGGGAATGAAGGAATCACAGTATGAAATGCTCATGTCTACAGGCTCAAAAGGACTCAAAAAAGACTTCGTAAAAAAAGAGGAGCCGAAGCCAGCTGGAACGAGTGCCACAAAAGAAAAAACCAATCCAGCACCGGAACAAAATCCACCTGAGCCAGGAACGCCTCCTACACCTCCTACCAATCCCACTCCTCCCACCAATCCATAAAAATTAAAACGAAAAGTTTACAAAAATAAAAAATACTGCTACAATCACCCTCCTAAGATTCATGGTCGGTGATTGTGAGGAGAGGGTCCGCCCAGCTAGAACTAGAAAAGCTGAGCTACTCCCTCCTCTCGCCCCTCGCGGGAGGGCAGTATCACCCCAGCCATGAACCACGAACTCCGCCACCATTATCGACTTTCAAAAAACAACCCCTTCCGGGGAGAGGAATGGGTGCTCTTTGCGAATCCCGATGATCCTGAGGGGAATCCTGTTCCAGGATCGGGGCCTGAAGGGGAAGGGCAAGCACCAGAAACCGGGCCAGAACCTTCCCCCGATTTTGCGAAAACGATGGGGACTTTAAAAGTAGATTTGCGTGAGTTTTTGCCGGGGAAAGATTCAAAAGATGAACAGAAACGGATGGCTATACAAACTCATTGGCTAGGACTTTTAGCCGACTACAATACCTGGCAGGAGCAAATTAATGTATGGCAAGAAACAAGGAAAAACATTCAAGACGACAAGTACGTTCTTGAGGATACTAATTTTGAAAAAAAACTAGATCAAGAGTGGCGGCGATTATTAAGTGAGCTTAAGCAACACAAAATCCCCGTTTCCAATGATACGATTAATAAAGTGAAAGCGCAAAAAAAAGAGTTTCGTGGCAATATTCTGAAGCTTATCGACAAGGCTATCCAAATTGCTATTGAAGAAAGGAATAAACGTTTGGAGAGAATTATAGAGGAAATGAAGGGCGATTTAAAAAAACGCGTAGTTAACTTAAGCGCAAACTGGAGGAAGAATTGCCCGCCCGGCTATGAGGATCGTGCTCAACAATGGCAAGCCTATTGTGGAAAATTATTAGAGGCTTTAGAAAAGCAGACTCCTGTAGAATTTTTTAGCAAAGAAGCCAATTTCCCGGAGGGAAATGATGACGCTTCCATAGCCTACAAAGAAGCCAAAAATTGGTGGTATGCGGTACAAATTCTCGAAGATTCTTTCAGAGATTTTCATAGAGAAGCCACCATCAAAAACCCTGAAGAAGATCTAGAGAAGCAATTTTCAGAGTTGGAAAAACATATAGAAAAAGAATTGGATGAAGAACTCATCAATACATACGAGACTAGACTGGTAGAGACGGGCGAAGAATTGAATAAAACCATTGCTTTACTCCAGAGTAAGTTAGGTAGCTATGAAGGAGAAGAAAGAAAAATGAGAGAGGGAGAGTTAAATGCATTGAGAGAAACTTTGAAAATAGTGGAGAAGAATAAAGGGATAAAAGTACAAGTAAACAAGCTGCTTTACAGTGAAGAAGCTTTGAATGTAGTGAGCAGAGCAGGCGCAGAGAATATACCTCTGCCTAAAGGCTTAAAAGGTCAGATGGACTTTTTAAAAAGAATACCTCTTTCCGGGGAAGGGCATATAAACAATAGTGCAGAACGCGTTTTAATGCGTCGTGCGTTGAGAGAGTCTATTGGTCAGGTCAAAGCTGAAATAGAGAACATCAAAGAAACAGCGAACAGTTTACTACCCCAAAAGATCACGGATTTAAAACGAGCACGGGAAAAATTGAATTTTGAGCAAGGCGACACAAAGAACGAAATCATTTGGATCAACCCCATTGCTGCCTTTAGTGATTTAGCGGAATCCATTCAGGATACAGTTAAAGGAAATATAGAGACAGAGGCTAAGCGTGGATCATCTTACTTCCAATGGCAAGCCACCAAATTTCTCGAAAAACTGCCCGAACCTGATGGCATGCCCGGGTCTCAAGTCATTCAATCTTTACGTGAACTGTCTTCCAATGGACAACAGAATGCAGAATCAGCGGAACACAAAAGAATCAGCTCAATTCAAGACGGTTATAAAACCTACAACACGGAAAAACTCTTGAGCATAGCCTCAAGTACCAATGTACGTTGGGAGTTCAAAGCATGTATGAATCTTTTGGGAGAACGTGGACGAATCAATTGGTATGAACCATGGATTTTCACGCAATTGAATCGTTGGCAAAAAACTATTCAACTACCAGAAGACCCTCAATGGCATATGGTCAATATTACAGCTTCAGATGATATGATGAGGCGTGCCTTTTTGTATATTTTTAGGGTAACCGACGACTATAAAGATCTAAAGAATAAAAACAATTCCGCATACGAAAATAAGAAAAACGAGTACATGGGTAGTTTCCCTCAGTTAAGTGCAGAGCAGGGGGCTTTGAAGAGAGAAGCGGAGAGAGAACTCAAGCAATTTAAGGAAGATCGTGAAAATAATATCTACCCTTCCACGGCAGATCCCATCAAATATGAGGCCGTGGTTCATTATGCGATTAAGGAGGGTAAAATGTCCGGCGAAGATCGTCTCTATTACCTCAACCAAGGTATAGCCTCCGGTCTACTCCCTTTTGATCGGGGGGCGGTATTGGTCGCCCACAGTAATCTATACCCCCCTTTGGATCTGTACGACACAGCAAGCCGGAGAGCGGAACGCCCAAATATTTTTGATGTGAAAGAATGGGCTTCTTATGACTCGGTTTCCAGTAAGTATTGGATGCATGATCACGTGTGGAATCACACAGCTGTACAAGAGCGTTTAGTAAAAACGATCTCGCAAGGGTCGAATCGTATGGATCACGACGATGCCCCCATGATTGCGGGATATTTAGATGCCGCAGGGATAGATAAAATGCTAAAAGGGACAGGGCAAGGAGGTTTTGGGCTGCCAGTCACGGGGCTCCAAAGCTTATCAGAGGGTCATCAGCTATGGTTGGACATGTTCGCCGAAAGGAAAAATCGCATGGAAAATGAAAAAGCAAACACCGAGCTCACGCGCTTTGCCTCTATGTTTGTTCGTTATGAAGCCATCCTTAAAAATAGAATGCACAAAGGGGGAGATTTTTATCGTTTGGAAAAGGAAACGGGGGAAAAGCCTTCTCGTGCATCGGGAGCCTATGCCGATCTTTTTGGACATGGCTCTATGAGCATGAATGGACGACTTGAAAACATTAAAGCTTACCTCTGGATGCTCGATTATAACCCTGGAATACCTTTTTTGAGGCGTTTAATGAGTGGCCATTACCAAACAGATGCTCAGATGATGGCCGATGCGCGGAAACTAAATGAAGAGGCGAATGAAGCCATATGGGGTAAAGATATCCCTAAGACGATGGATGACGCTTATACGAACATCAATGCTTATATTGCATATGTAACTAAAAAAAAGCCGGAACGTGTTGCTAATTTGGTGAGTAAATTAAAGGCAGAGCACAAAGAAAATGAGGCTAAGACCATTCAAAAACGTGAAAAAGCTAAAAGAACCGGTGATGGAAGCGATTCATGGAAAGAGATCAAAACACTTTCAGAGCGTCTACAAGAAGCAGAAGAAAAGAAGCAAGAGGTACAAAATGAGGCTTATGCCTACGCGACTACCCAAGGCGAAGGAACTAGCGCACCTGCCAACAACAATTGGTTCTATGAAACTTCTGGAATAGTGGAAAGAAGAGCTGCATAAAAATTAAACCTTCGGCAGGCGTCGCTCTTGGACTTCTTCTACCACGCTGTTTATAAAAGCATCGAGGGGCAGAACTTCTTGTTGTTTATTATGATAATTGCGCGCAGCAACCGTCTTGTCATTTTTTTCTTTCTCACCCACCACAAGCATCCAAGGGATTTTCTTGTTTTCGGAAGCCCGAATTTTTTTGCCAAGACTTTCCGCACTGTCATCCACGGTGATGCGCAGATTTTTTTCACGAAGAGCCTCCTCAACTGCATTGGCATAATCCAAAAACTTATCTGAAACAGGGAGCACCGCCACTTGCACGGGGGCCAACCAAGTGGGGAAAGCACCAGCAAAATGTTCGATCAAGAATCCAATCAGACGTTCATGAGTGGAAAGGGGAGCACGATGTACGCAAAGAGGAGTTTTTTCTTTTCCATCGCTGTCCACATAGGTGAGTTCAAAACGTTTAGGAACAGCAAAATCAAGTTGGTTCGTAGCGAGCGTGAATTCACGTCCAATGGCTGAGAAAATTTCCACATCAATTTTAGGCCCATAAAACGCCGCTTCACCCGGCACTTCCACAAAGTTAACCCCGGATTTGAGCATCACCGCACGGACTTTTTCTTCCATCTCAAGCCACAATTCAGGTTCATTAACGTACTTTTTGCCAAGCCCTTCTTTGTCGTGCAATGAAAGACGCATGATGTATTTTTCGATTCCAAAAATTTCGAAGTATTTTTTATAGATTTCAATCACCGCCATGAATTCACTTTCAAATTGCTCAGGGGTGCAGTAAATGTGCGCATCATTCATGCACATGCTTCGTACACGCATGAGTCCAAACAAAGCTCCGCTATCCTCAAAACGATAGCAGTGTCCATATTCGGCAAGGCGAATGGGGAGATCTCGATAAGAACGAGTCCGACTTCCATAAATTAAATGGTGATGTGGACAGTTCATCGGCTTCAAATAATACTCTTCATTGTCCAGTTTCATGGGAGGGAACATGGAGTCCGCATAGTAAGGAAGATGTCCAGATTTATGATACAAATTCCCTTTGGTGATGTGAGGCGTACGAACACGAGTGTAGCCTCCATCAAATTCCACTTGCTTGGCGAGCTTTTCGATCTCTTCCACAAGCACAGCTCCGTTCGGTAGCCACAGAGGAAGCCCCGCACCCACTTCGTCAGAAATCATAAAAATCTCCAGTTCTTTTCCAAGCTTACGATGATCGCGCTTCTCGGCCTCTTCCAACATTTTGAGGTGAGCCGCGAGCTCTTCTTCTTTTTCAAAACAAAAACCATAAATGCGTTGAAGCTGAGGATTTTTTTCATTTCCGCGCCAGTAAGCCGCCGCGATTTTATTCAGTTTAAAAGCACCGATACCTTTCGTGCTTTCCAAGTGTCCTCCACGGCAAAGATCAATGAATTGGGTTTCGCCCGCTTTATTTGCATTTTTATAAAAGGTGATGGTTTGGCCCGCCTCTGCGAACTCCTTCGCCAGTTCCACTTTAAAATTTTGCTGAGCCTGTTCTAAAAACTCAATCACTCGCTCAGGTTCTTCTTCCATCCGTTCAAAACTTTGATCTTCATCGATGATTTTCTTCATTTTCTCCTCTAAAATCGGCAAATCTTCCGGCACCAAAGCACGAGGCAGTTGAAAGTCATAATAAAAACCATGCTCAATCACGGGGCCTACCCCTAATTTGGCTTCGGGGAACATCGCCAAAACCGCTTGAGCTAAAACGTGAGCCGCAGAGTGACGCATCGCGTAAAGAGGGTCTTTGAGCTTTTCTTCAAGGAGTTCTTTTTGCATAGTGAGGATGGAAATGAAAAGTGTGCCTGCCAACAAACGCAGACACATAAGTTATAGATCAAGCCACGGCGAAGTGTCAACAGGGTGTGGGGGAGGGAAACGCGGGATTTTGGAATAGGCTTGATCAGTGAAACATCTCAAGTCAGACTCTATCCAGCTCGTCAATCATGGCTTTTCGACTCGGATAAGCTTCTTTGAGATAAATCTCCACCTTCATACACTTCACTAATCGACTGGCGTGGACAAGTGGAAATAGCTGGCCTGACCTCGAGGGCCTATATTTGAGCGCAGTATTCTCACGGTGTGTATAGCAGAAATATTGACATTAATTTTATTAAACAGTACGTTTGAGGTATGCAAATCAAATGTCT
>CAZHKJ010000011.1:9902-19658 GCA_964533115.1 uncultured Candidatus Peribacteria bacterium
TTCGGAAATTATAACTGGCTATACCTTTCGAGAAGCTCTAAAAAGTGACCCTACTGGTGAAACTCAGGTTTTATTGGCAAAAAACATAAATGACGATGGAAGTATAAATTATCCCGAATTGACACGAATCAACTTAACTTTACCTCGTACAAACGCATTTACTAACAAAAACGACGTCCTTCTCTCCTCACGAGGAATTTTTCGAGCAGGGATTTTCGTCCAAGATTCAGAAAACATTGTCGCTGCGTCGTCACTCTTCATAGTGAGAATCAAAAATAAGAATGTCCTGCCCAAGTATTTGTCCATTTACCTAAATTCCGAAGCAGGACAAAATAGTATTCAGAAAATTCTTACGGGTAGCACGATCAAAACCATTTTGCGAGGTGCCTTGGAAGAGTTATCCATTCCTGTCCCATCATTAGCCATCCAAAAAATGATTATTGAGATAAGCGATAATTGGCTGGGAAGAGAAAAACTTTTAAACCGCAAAATTGCCCTCAGCAAAAGCATAACTACAGGAACCATAAACCAACTTTTAACCACTTGAAATTATGAGCGATTCAACGACTCAAGAACATTTAAACAAAGTCCTTTGGAGTGCTGCGGACTCTTCCCGTACTTCCTTGGATGCCGCGGTATACAAAGACTATGTTTTAGCCATGTTGTTCTTTAAGTATCTAAGTGATCTTGCAAAAAAGGAGCATCAAAAACTCCAAGAACGTCTTGGCAATGATGAAGGCCGTATCCAGGAGAAAATGAAGTCCAGCCGATTCTATCTCCCTCCAGATTCTTCCTTTGATTACATCTATTCGATTCACGAAAAAGATAATATCGGAGAAGAGATGAATAAAGTGATGCACCGAATAGAAGAAAACAATAAAGGAAAACTTGAAGGAATTTTTAGTGGTTTGGATTTTAATTCAGAGTCGACACTGGGAAAGGTGGAGCAACGTAACAAGATGATTCGCCATCTTATAAATGACTTTCATACGATTGATTTGAGCAACATGGATGATGATGTGATTGGAAATGCTTATATGTATATGATCGGTCAATTTGGTTCACAAGCGGGAAAGAAAGCGGGTGAATTTTTTACCCCACGTCACGTTTCACGATTATTGGCAAAACTTGCGCAGCCCAAAGAAGGGGCTCGTATTTGTGATCCAGCCTGTGGATCAGGAGGGCTTCTGTTGTTGGCTGGAGAAGAGATTGAAAAGCAGGGTTCAAAAAATTATGCCTTATATGGACAGGAAAGCACCGGCTCAACTTATCAGTTAGCGCGTATGAACATGTTCCTCCACGGCAAGGATTCCACAAGATTGGAGTGGGGCGACACTTTAAACAACCCTCTGCTTGTTGAAGACGATCGCTTGATGAAATTTGACACCGTGATAGCGAATCCTCCCTTCTCTCTAAAAAAATGGGGAGCTGAAAATGCAGAAAATGACAAATACAACCGTTTCTTCCGTGGTGTTCCTCCGAAGGATAAAGGTGACTTCGCTTTCATTACACATATGGTGGAAACCGCCAAAGCCAAGAGCGGAAGAGTGGCTGTTATCGTCCCTCATGGGGTCCTATTTCGAGGAGGAGCTGAAGGCAAAATTCGCCAATCTCTCATAGAAGAAAATAGTGTTGATGCCGTCATCGGCCTCCCTGCCGGACTTTTTCAAACAACCGGTATCCCTGTCGCTATTTTGATCCTCGATAGATCGCGGGAAACAGGAGGTGCCAACGAAGAAAGGAAAGACATCCTGTTCATAGAAGCCTCAAAAGAATTCAAGCAGGGGAAAGCCCAAAATACTTTGAGTGAAGAAAATATTGAGAAAATCTACAATACTTATGCAAATCGTGAAGAAATCGACAAATTTTCCCGTAAAGTGATGCTGGAAGAGATCAAAGAAAATGACTACAACCTGAATATCACAAGATACGTCGATACTTTTGAAGAGGAAGAAGAGATCGACATCGCAGCAAACCTAGCTGAGCTTAAAAAGCTCGAACCGGAACTTGAAAGGCTTGAAAAAGAGATGGAGGGACATCTCAAAATGTTGAATATTTCTTAATTGATGAAAATATGGATAAAAACTTAAGCCCTATGTCTCCGAATAAAGGTTTTGAAGACATCAAAAAGGTTGATGAGCACGGCGTCGAATATTGGGAAGCGAGGGAATTGATGGTGATTTTAGAATATAGCAAGTGGAGTAATTTTGAGAATGTCATCGAAAAAGCAAAAAGTGCCTGTTCATTAAGTGAACAACCTGTTGAGGATCACTTTGCCGACATCAGCAAAGTGATAAAAGGCGGCAAAGGAGCCATTCAGTCAATACTTGACTATAAACTTTCTAGGTACGCTTGTTACCTTATTGCTCAAAATGGAGATTCGACGAAAGAGCCCATTGCGTTGGCTCAAACTTATTTTGCCACTCAAACAAGGAGACAAGAGCTTTTTGAAGCCTTAACAGATGATGAAAAAAGGCTTTTAACCCGGGATGAGGTCACAAACCATAATAAAAAACTGTTCAAAACTGCCCAAGATTCCGGCGTGAAGAATTTTGGTAAATTTAATGATGCCGGATATTTGGGCTTATATGGTCTAACCAATAAACAAATACAAGAGCAAAAACAGATTGGTGAGGACAAAATACTTGATAGAGCTGGTGCCACAGAGTTGGCGGCAAATCTCTTTAGGATAACTCAGACGGATGAACAGCTAAGATCGAAATTGCAACAGGGAGAGGCCATTGGTGAGAGTCGTGCCTCAAAAGCCCACTTTATTGTGGGTGGAAAAGTCAGAAAGGCTATAAAAGACATCGGAGGAACCATGCCCGAGGAGTTATCCGCCCAAGAGCACATAGACGAAGTGAAGAAAAGAATTGGTGGCAAGAAGACTTTGAAAAAGAATACGCTCTCAGATACGAGAAACAAGGACGAAATAACCAACTAAACCTATGACAGACTTTCAAACATTACTAGACGGAATTGATCCAATGAAAAAAAGTCCAAATAAAGATCAATTATGGGAATTCGTGAAAGGTTCTCTAGAACAGATTAAGGAAATTAATGTTTTTTACCAAGAACTCAATCAAGGAGTTGGAGGAGAACAAGCAATCGTGCAAGCAATTGAAGAGAAATTTATGAAAATCAAAGAGGCTTACTCAGGGTTATTCGATGCAAATGAGCAAGGTGTAAATAAAATTCAAGAATTGACTCAGAAAATTGAACTAATAAAGCAATATCATGCACAATTATTAGAAGGAGAAAATTCCATTAAACTAGACATAGAGGAGTCCCAGAAACATATAACTGATTTTTATAATTTCTTGTTCGGTGATGAAGATGGGCAAGGAAGTGAGCAAAAGACTAAAGAAGCCATCGAACGGATAACAAAATTTAATAACAGGCTCACTTCTCAAGAGAATGGGATCGAAGTCGAAATAGAAAAGGCGTATCAAAACATACTACAAAAGCACAAAGGGTTATTTGAAGCTGAAGAGGGGGAAAGTAGCAGAATTGAAGAGCTGGAACAAAGCATGGAAAAAATTAAGAAATTTGATGAAAGTCTCGAAAAAGAGATTAAGCCTAATATTGAGGAGAAGCAGAAGTATTTGGATGAGCTTAAAACAGATATCGATAAGAAGAGAGAAGACGTAAATTCTTTATTGGAGAGCTCTACTGGTGGCGCTTTAGTCCAAGGATATAGAGAATCGATGGAGGAGTATTCAAAGAGAGGTTCTTTGGATTATAAAAAAGCCTTTGGTGAGAAAAAGTGGCTCCCCAAAATCTACAAGTGTCTTTCTACGTTTATTCATAACAATTTTACAAGGCATGTTGGTGTAATAGTGAACCACATAACATTTTTCCTTCCGCTAATTGTGATATGTCTGATTTTCATAGAGCCAGCCTTCATCAAAGAGCTGTTGAACCATGGAAATTCGCAAGTGAGCTTCACTGGCACCGAATTTATCCTCTTTAAGATTTCCGTCTCTCTTCCACTCTTGTGGATTGCTTGGTTTGGACAAAAAAATATATCGCACAGAAAACGCCTTTTTGAAGAGTACAATCACAAGCTGAGAGTAGTACAAATGTATATTATGTTCACTGCAAATGGTAACACTTACAATCTTGCTCAGAAAAAAGAGCTGGAAGGAACCCTTCTAGCTGCAATCAATAGCAATCCTGCTGAACACTTGGGCAAAGGTGAAACCATGATCGATAGTATTCTTGAAAAATTCTACATAGCAGGATTTTATAAAAAACTTAAAAAAGAAATATTAAGTGAAATAAACCCAATAAAAACCGATGACAATTAAAACAACCATACCAACAGATTGGGAACGAACAAGACTTGGTTTATTGTTTGATTTTAAAAATGGCGTAAATGCTGAAAAATCAAGTTATGGAGAGGGTGTTAAATTCATCAATGTAATGGAAATAATAAAAAACCATACTTTAACCCATAACGTTATCCCCGGGAAAATAATGTTAGATGAAAACCAGATTGAAAAGAACCTAGTAATATATGGGGATGTACTATTCAATCGAACGTCAGAAACCCCTGAAGAGATTGGATTAACCTCTGTTTATTTGGACACTGAAAAAGTTGTATTTGGCGGTTTTGTGATTAGGGCTAGATCGAAAAATAAGCGACTAAATAATAGGTATAAAAAATATTGTTTTCTGGCTCCATCACTACGAAAAGAGATTGTCAGAAATGGCCAGGGAGTGGTAAGGATGAATATCGGGCAAGAAGATTTATCTCAGATACCTCTCCTTCTCCCCACCCTCTCTGAACAGGAAAAAATTGTCGAAGTACTTGAGACTTGGGATAGTTACCTTGAAAAACTATCGGATGCAATTAACTTGAAGAGGAAAGTAAAGAAAGGCCAGATGCGTAAATTATTAACAGGAAAGTTAAGAGTAAATGGATTTAATCAAGATTGGAGAGTTATAAAATTGGGTGAAGTTTGTCAAAGACTGAAAAGAAAAAATGCCGAAAATAATAGAAATGTTCTTACAATCTCTGCACAGTATGGACTTGTCAGCCAAGAAGAATTTTTTAATAAGAAAATTGCATCAGATAATTTGGATAAATACACGCTTTTGCTACATGGTGATTTCGCATACAACAAGAGTTATTCAAAAGGGTATCCGATGGGCGCAATTAAAATGCTGAAAAAATACAGTAAAGGTGTAGTTTCAAGTTTATATATAACCTTTGTGCCTAGAAAGATTAATCCTGTTTTTTTGGACTACTATTTTGCTTGTGGTTTATTTAATCAAGAAATTGCTAAAACTGCTCAAGAAGGAGCTAGGAATCATGGATTGCTCAATATTGGGATTGATGATTTTTTAGGTGGAGATCTACGGATACCTATTGACGAAGAACAAACCGCCATCGCTCAAATTCTAACCACCGCCGATCAAGAAATCGAAGCGTTAGAAAAGAAGAAGGAGCTAATTGAGCAACAGAGAAAATTTCTACTCAATAATATGATTACTGGGAAATTAAGGCTCCCTGAATTTATCAAGAACAAGCCTTCAGACCATTTTGCTGACGTCAGCAAAATGGTTAAAAACCCTAAACTCTAACATTATGATCATCCAAGCAAATTTTGACGAAGCGAAACAGTCACAGCTTCCTGCGGTGGAGTTGCTCATCAATATGGGCTACAAATATCTTTCTCCGGCGGAAGTAGATGCGCAGCGCAGTGGTGATCACTCCAAGTTTATCTTGAAAGATATTGCCTTCAAAAAGCTGATGGAGATCAACTGGTACAATGACATGGGGATCGACTGTTTATTCAGTGAGAAAAATGTTCGTACCGCCATTCAGGAGCTTGAAAATATCCCTTTGGAAGGGCTTATGGATACTTCGCGAGATGTTTATCATACTTTGACATCTTCGAGTGGAAAAACGCTCAAAGAGTTTATTGACGGTAAGATTGAATCTTTTGACTTCAAATTTATTGATTTTGAAAATATTGAAAATAACGACTTCCATGTGACGGTAGAGTTTTGCGCTGAAGGCAAACAAGGAATTCGACCAGATATTGTGCTTTTTGTGAATGGCATCCCCTTCGCTATTATCGAGAATAAAAAATCAGGCGAGAAGATCGAGAAAGCTTTAGATGACTTAACAAAGAAACAGGGGCCGGAGTATTGTCCGAAACTTTTCGTTTATCCACAGCTTTTAATCGGCACGAATAAAACTGAACTTTTATACGGAACAACGGGGACTCCAAACAAGTTTTATGCGCGTTGGAAAGAAAAAGAGAATCCCAAGTTTGACGAGAAAGTGAGTGCGCTCATTTCCAAACCTATTGAAAGTGAACTTTATGCACAAATTTGTGCAGATCTAAACGGTGCTACCTTAGCTCACAAACAAATCACCGACAGGCTTTTAACCGAGCAAGATAAAGGCATCGTTGCGCTTTTGGAACCAAAAAGAATGCTTGATCTTGCCAAAAACTTCATACTTTACGATGCGGGAATTAAAAAAGTTTCTCGCTATCAACAGTATTTTGCGATTCACAAGAGTTTGAAAACGGTTGAAGTAGAAAAAGAAGGTCCATCAGGCTTAAGAAGAAATGGAGGGCTGATATGGCACACACAGGGCTCGGGCAAGTCTCTGACTATGGTGATGTTTGTAAAAGCCTTGATCGAGGATGAACGTATTCAAAACCCTCGGGTTATTATTGTTACTGACAGGAAGGATCTTAATAAACAGATAGCGGATACCTTTAGAGATTGTAAGCTCAAAAAAGGTGTAGTGGAGGCAACAAGTGGCCAAGATCTTTTGAGATTGATTAAAGAGAAAAATCTGAATGTCATCACCACTTTGGTGCATAAATTTGAAAGTGCGAAAAAACACCGAGCTGGTTTTGTTGATGATTCAAAGAATATTTTCGTCCTTATCGATGAGGCTCATCGTACGCAAGGGGGAATGGCCAACGCAGAGATGAACCGAACCATCCCAAACGCCTGTTATATCGGATTTACAGGCACTCCGTTGATGAAAAAAGACAAAGCCAGTTGGCTTAAATTTGGTGGATATATAGATAAATATACGATTGATGACGCTTTAAGTGATGGCGTGATTTTACCTCTTATTTATGAAGGACGTTATGTCGAGTTGACTCAAAATAAAGAGCAAATTGATCGACAAGTGGATCGCATGACCAAAGAGCTGAACCAAGAGCAAAAGCGTGAACTCCAAAAATTTGTAGACAAGCGTATTATTCGTAACAATCCACAAAGAATTGCGGAAATCGCCTACGATATTCAGGATCACTATATTAGAACTTTTCAGGGGACCGGCTTGAAAGCTCAAATTGTCGCGCCTTCAAAGTATTCAGCCATTTTATTCCAGCGATTTTTCGAAAGTTTTGGAGAGAAAATCAACTCCGCAGTAATCATCTCCGAAACAACGACTGAAGAAGATGAAAAGGACACGCATAAAAAAGAGGTCTCCGAGTTTCTCAAGACGATAAACCACAATTTTAGGGATCTTGCTTCTTATGAAAAACAAAAAATCAACAGCTTTAAGAAGAACGATGAGGGTGTCGAAATTCTGATTGTTGTAGACAAACTACTGACAGGCTTTGATGCGCCAAGGAATACCGTCCTATACCTGGCTAAAGACCTCAAAGATCATAACCTACTTCAAGCAATTGCCAGAGTGAACCGGATTTATGAAAATAAAAAATCTCCGAAAACAGCAGGTTTCATTATCGATTACTCCGAAAATGCAAAGAATATCGATACGGCAATGAAACTGTTTGGTAATTACGATGATGAAGACGTTAAAAATACATTGATCGATGTCATAGCCAAGAGAGCAGAACTTGAATTCAGTTATGACGCACTGCATGAGATGTTCAAGGAGCTTAAAGGCTCAAAGGATGACGAAGTTTACGTCCAAAAGTTGTCAGATGAGCAAGAACGCGCCATTTTCTACAGAGCACTCAATACATTCATACGTCAATTCAATGAATGCCTTGCCCTTCAGGATTTTTCAATTGGATTCCCGCATCTGGATATGTACAAACAAGATCTCAAGAAATTTCTGGAACTGAGGAAAACCGTAACTCTTAAATATGCGGATACAGACGATTTCTCTGAGTACAAACTGCAGCTCGTCAAAATTCTTGACCAATACATTGATGCTAAACAGGTTGAGGTTTTGACGAAACAAATCAGTATTAACGATACGGAAGCATTCTCCGAGGCAATAGCCAATTTAGGTTCAAATAAGTCAAAGGCCGAAGCAATAGCGGCGCAGGTTCAAAGAACCATTACGGAAGAAGTAGGGAAAGATCCGGAGTTTTATAATCGTTTTTCCGAAAAAATATCAAAACTCTTACAGAAATTGAGGGAAGGTAAAATTGCCGATGTTGAGGCGTTGAATGAGATCAAGGAAATCAAAGTACAAGTTTTACATAAAGAGGATGAGGAAATTCCCGCCAAGATCAAAGAGAAGATCGGTGCGGATATTTTCTACAGAAATTTGAAAGACGTTCTGGTCAAGTATGAGCTTGAGGAAGACTTAATTATTGATATTATTTTGGACATATTCAATATCTTGAAAGCTGAGACCATTGTTGATTGGCATAAAAATGCCGAGGTCAAAAGGGTTATTACAAACAAATTGGATGACTACCTGTACGACACGGTTAAAACCCAAAAGGCTATAGGGATCAGCACCGAGGATTTACAGATCTTGCTTTCAACAATCATTGATCTTGCTAGCAGTAACCATGAAATTTTCCGCCAATGAAAATAAGTACGTTCAAATATGGGAAATATTCATATGAGTATTATTTAGTATTCCAGGATCGTAAAACGATTGCATTAACAGTTCAGCCGAACTTAAATATCATTTTAAAATGCCCTATTGGTTATGACGTTGATAAAATTGATAAATTTTTAAAAAGAAAATGGCTGTGGCTGGAAAAACAAGTGCAGTACTTCAAAAAGTATAAGAAAAAGGTGGCTCAAAAAGAATATGTTTCAGGCGAAAGTTTTCTATACCTTGGACGGCAATATAAACTTCTGGTGAAATCAGGTGAAACTCCACAAGTTAAACTCGAAAAAGGAAGGCTCACCCTATTTACAACAGAATCATCTCAAGATCCGGATTTAAATAAAAAACTTCTTGAAAATTGGTTCGATCAGCAGATGAAGTCCGTCTTTAGCTCTCGCCTAAAAAAGGTGCGAGAGAAATTTAATTATGATTTTACCCCTGATATTATCACGCGAAAAATGACAAAACGCTGGGGTAGTTATTTATCCAACAAAAAAATCATCCTCAATCCTTTACTCATACGAGCATCGAAAGATTGCATTGATTATGTTATCACACACGAGCTTTGTCACATGAAACACAAGAATCACAACAAGAATTTCTTTAAGCTTCAGGAATCAGTCGTTCCTAATTGGAAAGAGGTAAAAGAAAAACTTGAATTAAGATTTTTGTAAAATGACAATTTTCCGTGCAAAGCACCGCTTTGTACAAAAGCGAAGCTTTACAGTTTTCTGTGATTTTTCTCGTAGCGTAAGACCGCTTCCTTTGTGGTGAGCCAATTTCGCTTCAACTTGATCGCTTCTAATTTAGCTTCTTTTGCCAGTTTTCCTAAGTAAGCTTGAGAATAAGAAAATTGTCTACTCGCCTGAGCAAGACTGATCCATTTTTCTTTCTGTTCTGAAGGAGTTAGTACGTCTAGGTAAATGTTCAAAGATCTCAAAACCGCTTGAGCC
>CAZHKJ010000011.1:19668-21610 GCA_964533115.1 uncultured Candidatus Peribacteria bacterium
TGAGCCACAAAAGTAACCAAGGGCTTATAACGCTCGTAATCCGCTTCAGCAAGGACTCGATAGTACTTTTGACGGTCATTTTTTTGGATGATTGCAATAGGGAAACCATGCTGCATTAAAAAAAAATTCATGAGGAGTCGTCCAACACGTCCATTGCCATCCTGAAAAGGATGAATGTGTACAAACTTGTGGTGAAAAAGAGTTGCAAAGTCGACAATGTTCATCTCTCGGTAGTTGGCTCGAGCCCAGGCCACCAATTCCTGCATTTTATAGGGTACCTCAAGAGCAGAAGGGGGAACATGATCACTTCCAGTTATGAAGACATCCACCTTTCTATACTGTCCAGCAATATTTGAGTCGATCTCTTGTATCACTAAGGAATGAAGACTTTTAATCAAATGCTCTGAAATCGTGTGAGTTGAACCTTCCTCGATCAACTCATAAAGGTAATCCAACGCCTCTTTATGATTCTTCGCCTCCAAATGATCTTTCAAAGATTTACCTTTCACCGTAATCCCTTGCTGAATCACCCAGTAAGTTTCTTTGAGAGTCAGGGTATTCCCCTCAATACCATTGGAATTATACGTCATTTCAACCTGAAAACGTTCCTTCAATTTTTCAAGCAAGGTGCCTGAAATAGGTCTGAGTTTATTCAACTGTTTGAGGCGTTCTTCTAAGGTTTTTTGTAAGTCTTTGGAAGGAAGCATGATGGGTTGGATAGCTCAAGATTAATTGTATCCAACCCATACGACTTTTGCAAGAGTCTATCACGAAGAAGCCTCCTCTTCGACGAGTTTGGAGCGGGTGAGGGGCGCTCACTCTCACGTCGTCGCTCGGTCACGAGAAACTGTGCACGGGCACACAGATCTCCGCGCCCCTCGCTCTTAGGCTGTTTCTCACTGGGAGCTGCACCATAGAAACTATGTCCAAAACCGAGGGTGCGTTATTCAGCCTTAGATTTCACCGCTCATGTAAGACCAATTCGTCGCTGGCTCCATGAATTCTCATGTAATTCCAATCTCAGAGGAGTGGTTACACTTTTCGACCATTAAAATGGATTGCCTACTCTTACACTCAGCCTTCTAAAACGTCCTTAACCTTTTTTCCATAGCCTACTTCTGCAATATTTAGTCCTCCTGCATTTGGATTGTAAGTTTTTGCAGCCTCCAGCATTCTAAAAAGCAATGCTTCTACCTCTTGAGGTAAGTCATTTTCTGTAGCATTAACTGTGTAGTGTTCGCTCCTCCCCTCACGCTCGAACTTTATCATGACATATTCATCCTGTCTCTGGTAAGTCCCACTGCCGCCTCTTCCTTCTTGATCAGTCAGCAAGGAAACTAATGGGCTCACTATGACTTCAACTTTTTGATCACCTTGCTGAAAAGTAAAAACTCTCTGCTTGTAATTTGCAAAAAAACGGTGGTTTTCTCCAGTAGCTCTGCCTAAGGGATGTTCTGTTCTCCTGCCAATGAAAGAGTGGTCCGTAGATATCTGACTCAGATGAATGACAGCTCCGTCAAAGGGAAAAATCTCAGGCAAATCTCTTGTTAGCAGGGATTTCAATTCTGTGAGAGTTTCTGCTGGGGTTCTTGGAATTTCTTGAGTATCGGACATATGTAGGTTAATTATCTGTATATACTATATACTACATATACATAATTCGTCAAGCTAAACGGTAAACGGTAAACGCAAGCGCAGACTCTGATCTGGAGCACCAAGATCAGCAAGAACCAGACTATTAAAGGTTTTAGAACCTGCAGCAACCCGCATAGACAAGCAACAAAACAGCCCTCAAGAGGGCTTCTTTGGAGCTCCACCATAGGCACTATTAGAACCTATTTGTAGGGAGACAGGACGAGAGGCTGTCATTTCTAGAGTACAGTACACAGCCAATCCACCACTTTAGGCTTTCCAAAAATGATGCCGTAATAACTGCTTCCAT
>CAZHKJ010000012.1:0-4380 GCA_964533115.1 uncultured Candidatus Peribacteria bacterium
TTCTGGCGTTTTGATTTTTCGTAGTTCTTCTATGGGATGCTTGATAGGCACCCATTTCACTTGAGCTAGCCGTTTTTTCCACATTTTGAGCTCATCTAGGCTGAGGTGCCCCGATTCAAACTCTACGGTCTTTCCCTTCGTTATTTTTTCGAGTTTTTTTGATCCTTCTTCATTCCATTCAATAAAGGTGAAGGCCTGTGTTGTTTTTGAGTGTTTTGCTTCGAGTTCTTGCGCCACGCCACGGTAGCGAAAATCAGTGAAGAAAAATCTTTGCTTCCCTGACTGGATCATAAACCCAGAACTTCCTGTGAAGCCCATAAGGTAACGAAGGTGGGTGAGATGAGTGATGAGATGCATATCCCTTAAACCCTCTGTAAAAAATATCGAATGATGGCTTCGCTGCTGGTGATCTCTTCAGGGACTTCGCTGAGCACTCGTTCAATGTGATTACGTTTGTACCCCAGCGTTTCCAGGGCTGCACTGGCATCTTCATCCACTTTGCTTCGCCCCAAGACCGTGCTTTTAAGCGAGCTGCCTGCTTCGGGTTCCACTTTCCCTTTCAATTCCAACACCAGACGTTCAGCCAATTTTTTACCCACTCCAGAGATTTTTGTAAGGCCCGCAATGTTGCCACTAAAGATGGCGTTTTTAATATTCGAAACCGGTTCATTCAAAATTTCCATGGCCATTTTGGGTCCAATTCCATTCACGGTGATGAGTAGCTCAAAAAACTCGAGTTCTTCCCGTTGAATAAAACCAAACAAAGCGAGAGCATCTTCGCGTACATGAGTATGAATATGAAGTTCTTGTTGCGTTCCTTTTTCAAATTGGAGGCGAGAGGGGACAAGAATATGATAGCCCACTCCTTGGATCAGAAGCACCAATGAACGGTCCTGCTGATCGTAGACGGTACCTTGCAGAAAGCGGATCATAGGCGCTGAAATTAAATGATTTACTGTTTTGCCAGAAAGCGAGCTAGGAACTGCTTTTTAAAACTTAAAAAGCTTCCTGCTTCAATATGATAGCGAATTTGGTCCATTAAATGAAAGAGGAATGCGATGTTGTGGAGTGTGAGCAAACGAATCCCCAAAAGCTCATTTTCGATCATGAGGTGGCGCAGATAGCTTTTTGAAAAATCACGAGAGGCATAACAGGGAATTTCGGGGCACAGAGGGCTTTCATCCTCACGGTATTTTTCGTTGCTGATGTCATGACGACCCTCAAAATCCCAAAAAGCGCTGTGGCGAGCCAGGCGAGTGGCGAGCACGCAATCAAACATATCAATGCCGCGTTCGACCGCTTCAAGAATGTCATCTGGAGTACCTACGCCCATTAAATAACGAGGTTTCTCTTTGGGGAGATGGGGAATGGCGCAGTCTATTGCATAAAATTTTTGTTCAAAATCTTCTCCTACCGAAACTCCTCCAATCGCAATTCCTGGAGTATTTAATTCGGCCATGAACTTGGCGGATTCCTCACGAAGTCGAGCAAATCGACTTCCTTGTACAATCGGGAAGAGCGCTTGATCTTCACGTTTTTTTGCCTTTAAACAGCGTTCTACCCAATGATGGGTTCGTTGCATGGACTGCTTTGCATAGGCTTCATCTACTCCTGCAGGTGCGCATTCATCAAAGGCCATGATGATGTCTGCCCCTAGATTCTCTTGAATCCGAATCGCTTCTTCCGGGCTGAAAAAATGCTTACTACCATCTAAATGAGAACGAAATTCTACCCCTTCTTCTGTGATTTTTGGCTTGATGGTTCCTGCCCCTTCTGCTCCCAGTGAAAAAACTTGGAAACCACCTGAATCGGTGAGGATGGGATGGGGCCAGTTCATCCATTGATGCAGACCTCCCATTTTGGCCACTAATTCCGAACCCGGACGCATGGCTAGGTGGTAAGTATTGGCTAAAATGATCTGAGTATTTAAAGATTCAAGATCCTTAATGTCCAAGGATTTTACGGTGGCTTTAGTGCCTACGGGCATGAATACCGGGGTTTCAATGGCTCCGTGAGGTGTCAAAAAACGGCCCGTTCGAGCATTGCACTCTTTGGAGGCCGTTTTAATATTGAACTCAAACATAATTACTCTTCCTTAGTCGCTTTCTTGGCTTCTTTGGCTTTTTCTTTGAGGATTTGAGCAGATAACTCTTCATTGAAACGCTCTTCCATGGTCTTCTTTTTGCGATCTTTTTTCACACGCCCTGTCGCCGTCGTCATCTTTTGTTTGAATTTATCCACACGTCCTTCCGTATCGATCAAAATCTTTTTACCTGTGTAAAAAGGATGACATTTAGAGCAGATTTCTACTCGTATTTCTTCACGAGTGTTTCCTACTTTAAATTCTGTACTGCAGTTTGCACAGATAACGACAGCGTTATCGTAATATTTAGGATGAATGTCCGTTTTCATAGGCTATTTTTTAGGCTTTTTTTCAGAAGCCCGCCGATTATAGCGATAGATCAAATAGAAGGCAAGTAAAAGAGCAAACAGCGAAAAACTGAGGGCTCCGATGAGAAAATCTTTATTGAATACGTGCACTTTCACGGTGAGGGTATCTGATTGTCCATATTCATCTAAGACGGTGAGCGTAGCGGTTTGGAGTCCACTGGCTTTAAAAGAGTGATCGATCACGGCTCCTTCCAATTCTTCTTCACCAAAGTTCCAGAGGTATTTTATGATCTTACGGTCATCTTTTGAAGAAGAGGCGTCAAAATGAAGCTCGGTGCCTAGGGTGGTGAGCATCCATTCTTCTGCTACTGCAGCGATGGGGGCAGGATTACTGGGATCTAGATCCGTTTCGTTGGGGATGCCATCTCCATCTATGTCGGGGTCACGGTTATCTCCTAGTCCGTCTTTATCGACGTCAAACCACTCTTTTGTATCGAGCGGGAAGGCGTCTTCACCATCGTTTTTCAGGTCGCCATCGGTATCTGCTTTTTTTGGATCGGTGCCTAACTGTTCTTCTTTGAGATTTTCTAGATCATCTCCATCGATATCCGTATCGATTTCATCTGCTAGGCCATCGCCATCCATATCTTTTGTGTATTTGGGATCTTCCGGCAGTTGATCGTCCACGTCGAGGGTTCCATCGTTGTCATCGTCCAGATCTTCATTGTTTCCTTTACCGTCTCCGTCTGAGTCTTTGCTTTCATTTGGATTGAGGGGAAAGGCATCTTCTTCATCCAAGACCCCGTCATTGTCATCATCAGGGTCAAGACTGTTTGCGATGCCATCGCGGTCGCTATCTTGCACCACAGTGATTTGTTTAGTGGCCAGATTGTTCGAGCTGTCATCTCCCGTTGCATCCCAAGGATTGACTTTGACTTGAATGGTGAACACGCCATGCGTCGAGGGGACCCAATCCACAAAAATCTCATCACTTTTCCCTCCTAGGGCAGAAATGGCTTGATCTGAACCGATTTGTTTGCCATTGGCGCTAAAATGGACTGAACCTAAGAGGTCACTGGAACTATTGTTTAAAACGGAGGCCCAAATTCGGATGCTGTTTCCTTCTAAATAAGAATCCGTACTGAACCATAGATTTTCATTTGAAATGGAAAGATCTCCAGCCGCATGAGCCGTAAATACAGGGCTCAGAAGCATGAAAAGAAACAAGGCCAGGCCGTGGATTTTTTTCATAAGAAAATTTCAAGTGAGCGAGTTGAGCGACTTTAGACCAGTGAAGTTTGTTCTTCTTCCACATTTTCTTCCTCTGGAGCAAGATCGCCTCCTTCGGCTTTTTCGATGAAGGACATGGAGGCCACTTTGTCATCATTCTTCACTCGCATCAGGTAGACTCCTTGAGTCGCCCGGCCACGAGAGGGAACGCTATCTAAACTGCTTCGGATCATCACGCCTTTTTTAGAAACGATCATGATGTCTCCTTCGGTGCCCGGTTCAATGACTTTGGCGCCCACTAGTTTACCGGTCTTCTCTGTGAGATTTGCCGTTTTGACTCCACTGCCTCCTCGTCCTTGGAAGCGATATTCTTCGAGGGGTGTGCGTTTCCCCAGCCCATTTTCCATCACAACGAGCAAATCCGAACTCATGTCCTTAACGACATCCATTTCAACCACTTCATCTCCTGTTTTGAGCTTGATTCCACGTACGCCCATAGAGGCACGTCCCATTGGACGGGCATCGGATTGATCAAACTGGATGCATTTTCCTTCACGAGTCACCATCATCACATGATCTCCTTCAGAACTTTGTTTCACCCAAGAAAGGCAATCGTCTTCACGAAGTTTGATGGCAATGAGGCCAGACTTCCTCACATTTTTAAAATCTTCTACGGGTGTTTTTTTCACGGTTCCATTTCGAGTGGCCATGAACAAGAATTCTCCACCGAATTTATCATCCGCCACCACGAGCATAGCG
>CAZHKJ010000012.1:4390-8453 GCA_964533115.1 uncultured Candidatus Peribacteria bacterium
TTTCGTCTTTGGTGAGTTGGATCAAATTGATGAGAGGTGTTCCTTTGGCTTGGCGAGTGGCTTTGGGAAGTTCATAAACCGGGAGTTGAAAAGTGCGTCCCGTGTTCGTGAAGAACAAGAGTTTGTCGTGATTGCGAGCAAAACGTAAAATGGCAATTTCGTCCTCCTCTTTGGTGGACATGGCCAGCTTTCCTTGCCCTCCTCGTGCTTGACGAGTGAAGGCGGAAGGATGCACTCGTTTGACATAATTTTCTTGAGTCAGAACCACGACCATGTCTTCGTTGGGGATGGTGTCTTTAACCGAAAATTCTCCCAGAGCATGAGGAATGATCTCCGTTCGTCGTTCGTCCCCATAGCTTTCTTTTATTTGTTTGAACTCTTCTTGCATGATTTTGAGGACTTTGTGTTCATCCGCAAGAATGCCTTCTAACTCTTGAATGAGGGCGATTTTCTCCTTCAGTTCTGCCTCGATTTTATTCCTTTCCAATCCCGCCAAGGTTTGGAGGCGCATTTCTAAAATCGCTGTGGTTTGTAAATCACTGAGGGCGAATTTTTCCATCAGAGCCTTGTGGGCTTCTTCCTTTGTTTGGGAAGCGCGAATGGTTTCGATGACTTCATCAATGTTGTCGAGAGCGATTTTCAACCCTTCTAAAATATGAGCCCGAGCTTTCGCGATTTTGAGTTCGTAGACGGTTCGTCGAGTGATGACTTCTTTTCGATGCAAAATAAAATATTCCAAAACTTGCTTTAGATTGAGTAGGCGAGGTTGGATTCCATCTACCAGCGCAATCATGTTCATGTTGAAATTGCTCTGCAAAGGAGTGAGTTTGTAGAGTTGGTTGAGAATTTTATTGGGGTAAGAATCTTTTTTTAATTCAATCACAATACGCATGCCTTCTCGATTGGATTCATCACGCAGGTCAGAGATTCCGATGATTTTCTTTTCTATCACCAATTCCGCTATTTTTTCAACCAGGTTGGCTTTATTGACTTGATAAGGAATTTCGTTGATGACAATGCGGAAACGTCCATTTTTCTCTTCTTGGATTTCTGCTTTAGCTCGTACCGTTACACCTCCACGTCCCGTGGTGTACATTTCTTTAATGGCCTCTTTGCCATAGAGCGTTGCCCCGGTAGGGAAGTCCGGCCCTTTTATGTATTCCATTAAACCCTCAATTTCAAGATCAGGATCTTTGGAAAGCGCAATCAGCGCATCCATGACTTCCGTTAGATTATGAGGAGGAATATTAGTGGCCATTCCCACGGCAATACCCATGGTCCCGTTGAGGAGCAATTGAGGAATACGAGTGGGGAGGACTCGGGGTTCTTCGTAACGTCCGTCATAGTTGGGCAAAAAGTCTACCGTTTCTTTTTCGATATCGGCCATCATTTCATCCGTGATTTTTTCCATTTTTGCCTCGGTATAACGCATGGCTGCCGCATTATCTCCATCAATGGATCCAAAGTTTCCTTGTCCTCGAACCAATGGGTATCGAAGAGAGAAGTCTTGCGCTAAACGCACCATCGATTCATAAACGGCACTGTCTCCATGAGGATGGTACTTGGCCAGCACTTCTCCCACTACGGCTGCAGATTTACGGTACCCAGCGGTGCTGCGCAGTCCCAGTTCATGCATGGCGTAAAGCACACGTCGGTGCACAGGCTTCATTCCGTCTCGTACATCCGGGAGCGCACGGGAAACAATCACGCTCATCGCATAATCCAAGTAGCTCGTTTCCATTTCTTCCACAATCTGACGAGGGAAGATTTTTCCGTAGGCGAAAAGTTCGTTTGAGATTTCAGCTTGAGGCATTTTGTTCACCATTCCTTCTGAGGGAAGCTCTCCTGAGGGAGCTTCGTCTGGGATCGGTTTTCCTTCGGGAATTGGGTTTTCGTCGGGCATAGAAAGTTAAGATTAATTCGGGTACGAATGGGTTGAATCGGCGCTAGTTTAGCATAGAGATTTTAGGATGCTTGTCTAAAAGACTTGACTGGCTCTTATTTTGGTTATTTTTTGATCTTATTTGGCGGCTTAGAACTTTGTTTTTATTTTAATTATAAAGAGAGGGTCTGGGCCCTCTCTTTATAAACGGAATGATTTTTCCAGTGTTTTTAAGAGGACTACGGAGTTACATCAAAGAAGAGCGTATCGACTAAGCCTTGAGGTCCATAGAGCAAAATGCCGTACATTCCAAAGTAATTGTCGATCATTCCACTTCCGGATTGACCCGTTCCATTTTCAAAGAGGGGGAAACGTCCATCTGTAGAATGGATGCGTAGAATGCTGTTGGGGCTCATAACATAGCCGTCAGGAATTCGAACTTGTACAGAGGTGTCTTGGTAGACTCCGGAACTCACGATTTCTCCTTGAGCTTCATCGTCAACCAGAGTGATGAAGTATCCGCTCATGTCGAGGTCCTTAGTTCCTGTGTAGGTGATGTCCACGAACTCACCGGCTTGTGTGGCGTCTTCATAGATCCCTGTGATTTGCAAATCCTCCATAGGATTGTAGACGTATTCATACAAGTAACGTTTTTCCAGATCTCCGCTGACTTTTGTTCGGAGGGTCATGTATTGGCTTCCAATGTGTTCCAGGTAACGCATGGCGTTGTAATAGCTGTAAGGAGCATCAAAATGTTGAGCGACATTGGCTTTAAAAATGTATTCTGCCATTTCAAAACGAGTCACCGTTGATTCTCGATTGTAAGTGGATTCGGAAAAAATATTCATATCGAACATTTTTTCGGCATATCCCGCATCCCAACTGGAATATTGGCTTTCATTCACCTGGCCGAATTTATAGGTATTGTTGAGGAACTTTGCTACCGCTGCCGTGGTGAGTGGGTTGCTGGCTCCAAAGCTTCCATCCGGATTTCCGGAGATGATGCCTTCTTCCTTCAAAATAGTGGCATCGGGCAAGAACCATTCATCTTCGAAATAGGTATATTGAGCCCAATCGGTGAAAAGATCTACCGGTTCGTGATAGTCATGGGCATCGGCTACGAATCCTTTAGCATCAATACGGAACTTTTGGAAAAATTTAGTTGCTTCCGCGCGGTTGACGGGGGAATTTCCGTTATACATGTAGCTTCCATCGGATTGTTGATTTCCAGTCAAGCCGGGGGAATAGAAAATTTCGTGAGAGAGGACGAAAACCGCCAATTTTTGATCCCAAGCGCGGAGTTCTTTTTCAGTTCCGTTTACCGGTCTTGGCCCTGGAGCGTCTAAGTCGGAATAGTAAGATTCAGGAGTAGAAATGATACTTGCCGTATCAACGAGGTTTAAACTAGCGGCTGAAACAGAGTCGCTTAGGCTCATAAGGCTTAAGCTGGCCAGCGCTAGCGTAGAAACGAAGTGTTTCATGAAGGGTGGATTATAGATTAACGCTTGGATTCTAATCCTCTGGGTGTGGAGTGTCTAGCTTATTTGCTCTATTCGTGCTAGAATGATAAGATTAAAAGAGATCCTTATTTATGGTCGACGCCACGCCAAATCCAGGGTCCGCTCATCCAACTCCAATTTCGGGGGGATCTGCCGTGCCTACTCCACCACCCCCTTCTGTTGCCACTAAAGCTTCCGCTTTAGATCGCAAAAAGATTTTAGAAGCAGAGAAGCTTTTTCAGGAAGGCATCGCCTCTATTCGTGATTTGATAGCGCCTTCCTCTTTTGAAGTCACTTATGACCACATCACGGTGGATGGTTTTTATGCGCAAACTTTCTTTGTTTTTACTTATCCTCGTTACATTGATACCAATTGGCTCAGTCCTGTTGTGAACTATGACGTCACCATGGATGTGGCTCAGTATATTTATCCGATTTCTTCGGCGGATATCATGAAAACCCTCCGTACGAAAGTGGCTCAATTGCAGTCCTCCATTCGTATGGCGGCAGAAAAAGGCAATGTGCGAGATCCTGCCTTGGAAACGGCTTTGGAAGATGCGGAAACCCTCCGTACGGAACTTCAACGAGGACAGGAGAAGTTTTTCCAATTTGGGCTGTATTTTACGATTTATGCGTCTACCTTGGAAGAATTGCAAAAGGCCAGCAAAGAATTGCAAAGCTT
>CAZHKJ010000012.1:8463-9486 GCA_964533115.1 uncultured Candidatus Peribacteria bacterium
GTTGCTTGATAAGGTGGAGAATAGTAGTTTAGATGCGGGTAAACTCGTGCTTTCCAAACGTGCCGATCTTCAAATGGAGCGAGGATTCAATTCCACCATTCCCATTTGTTTAGATGAGCTTGGGGTGCAACGGAATATGAATACTTCTCCTCTTTCGACGACTTTCCCTTTCATTTCTTCTGAATTGACCTCAAACGATGGAATTCTTTATGGGCTGAATCGTCATAATGAATCCTTGATTATTTTTGATCGATTTTCTTTGGAGAATGCGAATTCAACGGTTTTTGCCAAATCAGGAGCGGGTAAATCTTATTCCGTGAAGCTCGAAATTTTACGTTCGCTCATGTTTGGAATGGATGTGATTGTGATTGACCCCGAAAATGAATACCGGGCTCTTTGTGAAACCGTGGGAGGCACTTATTTAAATGTGTCCCTCAACTCGGATCGGCGGATCAATCCTTTTGATTTGCCCACTCCTTTGGAGGGAGATGAACTCAAGCCCGGAGATTTGCTGCGGAGCTCGGTGATCAATCTTACCGGTTTGATGCGCTTGATGCTCGGGACACTTTCTGCTCAAGAAGAAGGTATTTTAGATAAAGCGCTCATCGATACCTATGCAACGAAGGGGATTACTATGGAGGTTTTGGACCCTTCTTCGTATCAAACGCCCACGATGGCGGATTTTTATAGCGTGCTTTCCTCTATGGATGGGGCAGGAGATATGGCTCAGCGCATTGCCAAATATGTAACGGGGACCTACGCAGGAATTTTTAATAAGGAAACCAATGTCACTTTAGATACCGGCCTCATGATCTTTTCTGTTCGGGATTTGGAAGATGAGCTTCGCCCCGTGGCCATGTATATTATTTTGAACTATATCTGGAATCGAGTTCGCTCCACGCTTAAGAAACGTATTTTGGTGATTGATGAAGCGTGGTCGTTGATGCAGCATGAAGACAGTGCGAAGTTTTTATTTGGTTTGGTTAAACGTGCTCGTAAATATTATTTGGGAGTCACGACGAT
>CAZHKJ010000012.1:9496-20583 GCA_964533115.1 uncultured Candidatus Peribacteria bacterium
CAAGATGTGGAAGATTTTGTGAGTAGTCCTTATGGAAAGCCCATCATCACGAACTCTTCGATGCAGCTTTTGCTCAAGCAGTCGCCCTCTGCGGTGGAGCCTTTAGCGAAAGTCTTTAATTTAACGGAAGGTGAAAAATACATGCTGCTGAACTCAGGAGTGGGGCAGGGCCTCTTTTTTGCGGGCTTGAAGCATGTGGCTATTCAAGTGATTGCTTCGTTTAGTGAAGATAAAATTGTCACTACTAATCCCGAGGAGCTTTTGGCAAAAAACAATGCGCAGGTGGAATTTGAAACGATTGAAGAAGAACCTGTCCCTCAAGCTAGTCCTGAACCAGTTCCTCAAGTCGAAGTTCCTCAAGCCGAATTTGCCTCTCAACCTTTACCTGAGCCAGTGAGTGAAGAAACGGTTTTACATATTGCTGATGAGCATGCTGAAGAAGCCAAGGCAATGGAAGCTGGGTTTACGGAAAATGTGGCTACGGTTTTAGATCGTCCTATCGAAGCTCCTCAGAGTGTTGTGGCGAATCCTATTCAAGCCATTCCGCCGCTGCAAAGTCTGCCTCCGCAAGCGCCAGCTTTGGAACTTCCTCCTTCTCAGGGGATGACTCCTGGTCCACAAAATATTCCGGTGACTTTTGAAGAAAAAAGCTCAGGAGAGATTTAGATTTTTTCGCGGTTCTGTGTTAGATTTCCATTATGAGAGATCTTCTTTGGCTTCAAAATCAATTGGATCAACTTCTTAAAGGGCCCTTTTCTGATCTTCCGGTAGTGAATCGCTTAGAGCTTCGTTGGGGTCGATCCGCCAGTCGACGATTTGGATCGATTCAAATGAGTCGGGATAAAAAAGTCAGTACGATTACCATCAACGGTCTTTTTAAGGATGAATCCATTCCCGAGCAGCTTGTTCAAGCTACGCTCGCTCATGAACTCGCTCATTATGCTCATGGATTTTCTTCTCCTTTGCCCAAGAAATATGCGCACCCTCACTCGGGCGGTGTGATTGAGCGAGAATTTAAAAAACGTGGACTTTCTTTGCTCAGTGCCTACGAAAAACAGTGGACTAAGGAACATTGGCCCCAGATTGTCCGATGGGCTTTTCCTTCCAGAGTCCAAAGAGGATTGAGGCCGAAACCCCTTTCCAAACGGTCCTCAAAATCTTGGGCGCTTAGTCTCACGCGTAAACTTCTGGGTCTTTGAATGTTTTTGGGCCTTAATTTCTTTTAAAATGAGGGATTTTGTGTTACAATGGGGGGATTAAAATCAGCCTCATGAAGACAGGGATACTACTGAATGGATTGGTTTTGGGAGCTTTGGCCCTAGCGGGTTCGGCTTGGACTTTTGTTGTGTTTAGCCCTGAAGCTCGTTTGACGGAGCAGGGTCAGGTTTTGGATGGAGACTTCCAAATAGGGAAAAAATTCAGTTCCGATGGGCTCAGCTCTTTTGTGCTGAATGGACGAGACAGTGTGACTCTTTTGGATGGAAGCGAAGCTTTGGTGACTTGGGATGAAGAGGCGCATCACATGGAAGTGGAACTTTTTGCCGGGAGCGTTTTGTTTTCTACTTTGGCCGATGATTTTACGGTTACCGTTCGTACTTCTTTTGTGGAAGTGGACTCTCAAAACAGTATGGCCCTCGTCTCCTTGAATCTCGAAGCGGCGTCTGCGTCTGTGTTGGCGATTGAACATCCCAGTTTAGTGACTTTTGCTCAAGAAGGTGAAGAGCTGAATGCGCTCAGTGTCCCCAATAATCATCGAATGACGATTTCTTCGGCTAAAGTCACTGAGACCCTGGCAAAACTTCGCTTAACCAAGCTCACTAAAGAATTTCCGGTTTATCTGATTTCCGATGGAGATCTAACGGAGGAAGCCAATGAGGCGCTTGAAGAGCTGAATCAGCGTTATTCTGAACAAGCCTTGGCCTTTTCAACCCATCTTCAAGATGAAAGTCGTTTCGGACCTGCCACTACCGGCTTTGGCTCGACTTTGGCTTCCGGCTATGAATCTTTTCAAGATGTTTTAACGGTGGTGCCTAGTGCGCAAGACACTTTAAGTGCGGATCGTGAGAAAGAGGCTTTGCTTTATGCGATGAGTCATCTTTCTTATGGGGATCCTGCCCTTGGGTTGCAATGGCTTGAAGAATGGAAGACCTATCCTCATGAAGTGGATGAGGTGAAGCACCTGTACTCTCAGCTTTTTTTTGTTGTTCCAGGGGATGAACTTTATCCTGTGAAAGAAGCGGCCGCCGCCTTTTTATACTCCACGCAAGATCCTATGGCGGCCTTACGGCGAGAATTTATTCAGGTAGAAACTTTGTTGGAGCGTGCTTCTCAGATTGATGCGCTCAAAGCCTATGAAGCGTATCAAAAGCAGTTTGAAGAGGCTTTGCAGGCGGGGACTTTTGATGATCCTTCTTATTTGGACGCCATCAGTCGAGAATACGTTCTTCTGGAGCTTATGCTTCGCAGCAATGCGGTTTTTTACAACACCGATTCCACTCATTTGCTTTCTTCTCTGGAGGATAAAATTTTTGCTTTGACGGATTCAGACTCCGATTTGGATGAGGAGCGGCAGGCTTTTGTTCAGAGTAAAATTCGATTTTTATCTAATTTATTCCGTTTTGTGGTGGAGAAAAAAGTCACGATTGAAGAAGCCACGGATTTGGCCGAAGAATTGATTTTTGAGGGAGAAAGCTATTTGAATTCGATTGTGTCTCAGGTGGCGGTTCGCTCTTATTTTGAAGAGCAGATGGAGGAATTTAAATTTTCCGTGCAATTCATTAATTCCCCTGAGTTTTATAGTTATTCTTCTTTTGAAGAAGGTTTAGAAGATTATAAGATTAAATTAGCGGATCTGGAGGATCTCAATGCTTACATTCAAAGCATTCGAGCGGGGGAGGAGGAGCTTGCCACGCTTTCTTTGGAAGATTCTATCCAAGAAGCTAAAAATGATTTGTATACGAATGCCATTCAATATAAAGATGTGGAATCTTTGGGGGATGGTGCGAATCGCTTGTTTGAAATTATTGGTGGGCGTACCGGAGGTTATGCTTTTGAGGCTAAATACGATCGTGAAAGTCGTATTTTGTACGACGTTGTGGTGGAAGGGGAGCTTCGTTTCTCAACAGGTTTGAGCTTAGAAAATGCTAAAACAGTGATTCAAGAAGCCATGACGGAATATCTTGGATCGGATGCGTCCAGTGGTGAGGAGGAGCTTGGATCAGAATCTTCCTCGAATGAAGAGGCGTCTTTGACTGAAGCTGTGGCTTTAGCCCACGTGAAAGATCTTTTTGAAGAGGCGGGCATCGACTCGGATGATTTTGTGTTTACCGTTATTGATTTAGAAGCCAATCTCTTCTTTTTTGAGGGGATTTTCACCGATATTCGAGTGCCCATTTCGGGCAGCTTTGATTCACTTAGTTTGGCGGTGACGGAGTTGGTGTGGGAATGGAATGGAGAGCCGCAAGTTCTCCCCGACACTAAACTCAACTCTCTGGAAGGCGCACTCAAGGCGACTTACGAGGCAATGAATTAATTTCGAGTCAAATGAATTCTGTGACAACGGAGGGCTTGTCTGCTAAAATTCCGCCGCTTTTTTATATCTTATGCCCGACAATTATTCCGCCGATCAGATTCAGGTTTTAGAAGGTCTAACCGCTGTGCGGAAACGTCCTGGAATGTATATTGGAACGACCGATGTGGCTGGTCTTCATCATATGGTCTGGGAGATTGTGGATAATGCGATTGATGAAGCGATGGCGGGTTATTGTAGAAACATCTCAGTTGAGCTTCGAGCGGATGGCAGCGTGAGTGTGGAAGATGATGGACGTGGTATCCCTGTGGATAAACATAAAACAACCGGGAAATCGGCTTTGGAAACGGTGCTTACGGTTCTTCATGCCGGAGGTAAATTCGGTGGAGGAGGTTATAAGGTTTCCGGAGGGCTGCATGGAGTGGGAAGTTCGGTGGTGAATGCGCTTTCTTCTCATCTCAAAGCTGAAGTCCGTCGAGACGGGAAACTCTATGCTCAGGAGTATGCTCAAGGTACCCCTGTAACCGACTTGAAAACGGTGGGATCTTCCGAAAAAACAGGAACCACGATTACGTTCATGCCTGATGCTGAAATCTTTCCTGAGCGGAATTTTTCTTTTGAAACGGTTGTGAATCGTATGCGTCAGCAGGCTTATTTGACCAAAGGAGTCACCATTCGTGTTCATGATGAGCGAGACGGACGCAAGACGATGTTTTATTTTGAAGGAGGAATCAAATCTTATGTGCAACATTTGAATCGTGATCGAGAGCGTATTGGGGATGTGATTTATATTGAACAAGATGTGCCGGAAGGACTCATTGAGGTTTCTTTGCAATATACTCAGGCTTTTCAAGAAACCGTTTTCAGTTTTGCGAACAATATTCATACGCCCGAAGGAGGAATGCATCTCACTGGGTTTCGTAGCGCCCTCACTCGTGTGTTGAACAACTATGCTCGTAAGAGTGAGTTCTTAAAGGAAAAAGATCAGAATTTTTCTTCCGAAGATGTGCGTGAAGGTTTGACTGCGGTTATTTCGGTGAAACTGGCGGATCCTCAATTTGAAGGGCAAACAAAAAGTAAATTGGGAAATGCGGAAATGCGCACCGCTGTGGAGTCGGTTTTTGCGGAACGATTGGAAACTTATTTAGAGGAAAATCCGGCGGATGCACGCAATATTGTCGCTAAATGTGCTTTGGCTCAGCGCGCTCGCCTCGCGGCTCGCGCCGCTCGTGATACCGTCATCCGTAAAGGAGCTCTCGAAGGGATGACGCTCCCCGGAAAACTGGCTGACTGTTCGAGTCGTGATCCTCATTCTTCGGAGCTGTATATTGTAGAGGGAGATTCGGCGGGAGGAAGTGCTAAACAGGGGCGAAACCGTGAATTTCAGGCGATTCTTCCTTTACGGGGTAAGATTTTGAATGTGGAGCAGGCTCGTCTGGATAAAATGATTGCCAATAACGAAATTAAAAATCTGGTGATTGCGCTTGGAGCCGGGATTGGAGAAACTTTTGATGTGACTAAACTTCGTTATCATCGAGTGGTGATTATGACCGATGCCGACGTGGATGGAGCTCATATCCGAACCTTGCTTCTTACTTTATTCTACCGCTATTTGAAGCCTGTCATTGAGCAGGGCTATTTGTATATTGCGCAACCTCCTCTTTATAAACTGCAGTCCGGAAAAATGGTTCGCTATGCGTATTCCGACGAAGAAAGGGATGTGTACCTCAAGGAATTTGGCGAGAAAAAGCCCTCTATCCAGCGTTATAAGGGGTTGGGAGAAATGAATGCGGAGCAACTTTGGGAGACCACCATGGACCCCGAAACGCGCACCATGCTTCGTGTGAATATTGATGACGCGGAACGTGCCGATTACGTTTTTGAAACCTTGATGGGTAGCGAGGTCGCTTCTCGTAAAAAATTCATCCAAACTCACGCCAAAAAGGTTAAGAACCTAGATATTTAAGGGTAAGATTCTTGTTTTTTAGTCTTATTTTTGCTATAATGAGTGGATTAATTTTCCTCCCTCTATGGTTGAAATTGGAAACTTCAGCGACTTGAAAATTCTTGTAGAGCTCTTGAATCGAGCGTGGGTGGAAGAGTTTGAATATCGTTTGGAGCCGGTGGAAGGTCGTGAAGGGGTATTCCTCTTTGTAGAGGACCCTTTGAAAGAAGATGAATACGAATGTGGCATTGTGGAGAAACGGGGGGATAAAGCTTATGCGGTTTCAGATGCTGTTTATCAGATGATCATGGGCGCTTATCTTCGTTTTAAGGCAAAGCATCCTACGGCTTAGATTTCTTCTTTTTAAATGGGGTTGACGGGCGAGGGCCTTCTTCCTTATACTCCTCCCGCTTAAGTATTTTAAATATGGCTCGACCAATCAATTTCTGGGTTTCTGCGGATCAAAATGAATCTTCTGAAAAGCGAGTTTCTCGTTTTAAACAGTGGTTCAATCGCTCCCGTATTGGAGATCAAGTTAAGGAGGGACGTTATCGCAAACGCGCTTTAACTAAACGTCTTGTGCGCCAAGCGGCTCTCAAACGTGAAGATTTCCGTGAAGAGCGTGAAAAAAGCAAGTTCTATCAATGACGCTGGCTCAGCTCTTAGCTCAAGCTCAAAAAGAACAGCTCCGCCTCGAAATGGAGCTTTTTTTGTCTCATTTGCTTGGGAAATCTCGTTTAGATTTGATTGCTCATTCTGATGAAGAGCTTCCTGTGGAGCATCTGGGCGCTATTCAAAAGGGATGGACTCAGTTGAAAGCGGCTATGCCGGTGGCCTATTTGACTCATGAGAAGGAATTTTTTGGACTTTCTTTTTATGTGGATGAACGGGTTTTGATTCCTCGCCCTTGTACGGAACAACTTGTGGAATGGGCTTTGGAATTGGAGGGACAGGGGAGGCTAAAAGAATCAAAGGTGCTTGAAATTGGAACGGGAAGTGGGGCCATTGCGGTTGCGCTCAAAAAAAGCTGTCCACGTCTTCAAATATGGGCGACGGATTTGAGTGAAGGGGCTTTGGAAGTTGCGAGTAAAAATTGTGTTCAAAATGAAGTTGAGATTAGCTTGTTTTGTTCCGATCTTTTGAGCCAGGTGCCCGAGCAAGATTTTGATTTATTGCTTGCGAATCTGCCTTACATTGGTACGGAGATGCACGCCTTTGTACAGGAATCGGTGGCTAAATATGAACCGAGTATGGCTCTGTTTTCCGGTCAGGATGGTTTGGATTTGTACCGTCGCTTGTTTGCTCAAATTCAGGAAAGAGCTCATTCTTTCCCTTTGATTTTGGGTGAAATTGGTTTTTCGCAAGGGGAAGCGGTTCGTGCTTTGGCGGCTGAGCTTTTACCTCACTATGTTTTTCATTTGCGGCGAGATTTAGAAGGCTTGGATCGTCACTTTCTTCTGGAAAGAAAAGCGGATTTCTGTTAAAACTGAGCGCATATGAAAGAGAAACTTCAAAAAATGGCGGAAGAATTCAATCAGCTGGAGCAGGTGATGGCGGATCCTTTGGTGATTGCAGATCAAGAACGCTACCAAAAATTGCTGCGTCGTCGCCGTGAAATTGAGACTGCAGTGGACTTATTTAAGGAACTTGAAAAGTTGGAAAAACAGATTTCAGGAAGTGAGCAGATCTTAGAGGAAGAAACGGATGAAGAACTTCGGGAGCTTGCGAAGGATGAGCTGCGTAGCACTAAGGAGCGTTATGAAACGCTGGAAGGGGAGCTTAAGTTGGAACTTGCCCCTAAAGATCCTAATGATCAAAAAAACTGCATTATGGAAATTCGTGCCGGAACCGGGGGAGATGAGGCGGCTCTTTTCGCAGAGGAGCTCAGTCGTGCTTACTTGCGCTATATTAAAAACAAGGGTTATGGCACGGAAATGATCAGTGAAAGTGCTGGAGAACGAGGTCTTAAGGAGGTGATTTTTAAGGTGAATGGTTTGGGAGCCTATGGACGAATGAAGTATGAAAGTGGGGTGCATCGCGTTCAGCGTATTCCGTCCACCGAAGCGAAGGGACGGGTGCATACCTCAGCGGCTTCGGTAGTGGTTTTGCCGGAAATGGATGAAGTGGAGGTGCAAATTCGAGATCAAGATTTACGTATTGATGTGTTTCGCTCGGGTGGAAGTGGAGGTCAAAGCGTGAACACCACTGACTCTGCCGTACGTGTTACGCATTTGCCTACGGGTTTAGTGGTGCAGTGTCAGGATGAAAAATCTCAGCTTAAAAATAAAATCAAAGCGCTGGGCGTTTTAAGATCTCGACTTTTTGCTTTGGAGGAAGAAAAACGAGCTAAAGAATTGGGGGATGCAAGGTTGGCTCAAGCGGCTACGGGTGAGCGTGGAGATAAAATTCGCACCTATAATTTCCCTCAGGATCGTGTGACGGACCATCGCATTGGGCAAAACTTCAGTAATATTCCGGCCATTATGGATGGAGAGCTCGACGATATTGTGGATGCCCTTATCCTGGAAGATCAGACTCGTCGTTTGTCTCAAGTCGATTCTTGATTTTCACTCTATAGCTTTCTTTATGTGGATTGATACGCATTGTCATCCGTTTGCCGCCTCTCTTCGTGAGGAAGAAAAAGAAGCTTTTGATCGAGCCCGTCAGGCGGGCGTTTCCAAGTTTGTGGTCGTTGGTTATGATCTTCAGGCCAATGAGGACGTTCTTCGTTTGATTAATCAGGAATCTGATGCGTGGGGGGCGATCGGTATTCATCCTTGTGAGGCAGATTCCTTGACGGAAGAAGCGCTTATTTTGATCAAAAAACAGGCGCAAGATCCTAAAATCCTTGCCATTGGTGAGATGGGCTTGGATTATTTTCATAAAGATACGAGCCCTGAACAACAGGAGCATGCTTTTCGCCGGCAAATTCAGTTGGCGAATGAGCTTCATTTGCCTTGTATTGTGCATTCTCGAGAGGCGGCGGAGGACACTTTACGAATTTTGCTGGAAGAAAAAGCGGAGCGGGCTATTTTTCATTGTTTTAGTTACGGTCCTGAATTTGCACGGAAGCTTTGGGAGGTGGGCTATGTCACTAGTTTTAGTGGAATCTTGACCTATCCTAACGCTAAAGAACTTCAAGAAGCCGCTCGAATCGCTCCGGCAGATCTCATTTTAATCGAAACCGATGCGCCTTGGCTGGCCCCTCAATCGGTGAGAGGGAAACGCAACGAAATGGCTTACGTGGTGGAGGTAGGGGAAAAACTGGCCGAATTACGTGGCATTAACCCTGAGGTGCTTGCTATGCAGCTGCAGAAGAATTTTGAGAGGGGGGTCTTTTGAGATAAGCCTTTGCAGATATAGAGGCTCTTTCTCTTCGAGCATTTACACTTCTAATATGTTCACCTAGACATGCATGGCCCTGTTTGTAATGGGATCTTGGAAAGCAATTTTGAATTGCTGCAAACATTCTTAAATCCTCATAATGTTGATGGTCGAATGGAGAATTGTTTCCATTCAACACTTCATGTAAGTCAATAGTGTTGAGCATGATCTCTAAAGTACTGCCTATCACCGTGTCATCCTTTCTATTTGGTATGTTTCCCAGTAATTTTATATTCTTGAAAAGAATTGAGGAATCTAGATTTTCTTCAATTGTGAATTCGCCGAGTCCTAATGGATGTTCTTTATCTATACTTGAATGCTCACGATAGACTAGCCCTGTAGAGCTGCCTATTTTCATTAGGATAGAATGGGCATATGGTTTTGCGTTTTCATCGTTTTCAAAATCTTGTAAAGTGACATCGGGTAGCACTAAGGTGCATCTTAAGTGATCTTTAATATTTTCGGTTGTGCCCTCTGTTTGCCTTGTGATTAATTTTGTTAAAATGGAGTCAGATTTTTTGTCATCAAAATAGCCAACCATCACTTGTTTTGAAAATCTTTTAAACTGACCGTTTTTATCTTCTAGTACTATTGTTCGTGCGTCTTCCACCATGCAATTTTCTTCTACGTTTTCAATACTCCCATTCTTGTCAAAATTCAAACGATTGTAGTGTACTTGTGTAAACACATCTTCTTCAAAATTAGATTGTACGGCTTCAGCTATTCTTGCTTTTAATTCTTTACTGCCTATATATTCTCTGCTTTCTTCTATGTTGTAAAATTCCAAAGTGAATTTAAGCAATAAATGGGACTCTATTCGCTTTTTAGCGTTTTCGTTTGGGTCCAACATGATTCCAACCCATTCAAATAAAGTTTTTTGTTGTAATTTTGCATCGATACTTAGAAGTTTTATTGTCTCGCCCTTTTCTCTCGGCATTGCTCTCAGTTTTTCATTCATGTGCTCAATCATTGAGCTTAAGAATCTCCAGGCTTTGTTTTGTTTTTCCTGAATCATTTTGAGGTGCTCTGCTCGATTTTCATTTGGAAATAAGCCAAGCGCTCTGCAAAGAGATAGACTGGCGTTTTCTGGAGTTTGTCCTCCTCTTTTTATCTTCTTGTAATAATCAAAAATATCTTTTGGGCTGCATCTTCTTGAGTGCTCACCGTATCCTACTACTATTATGTTCGCATTGTTGAGAACTCGTGTATTGAGTATCCCATTTAATAGTAATAAAGTTTTGATTCGTGCTTTTGAGTAGTTTTTTTTGATCTCATTAGGAATATTGTCCGCAATTTTTCTGGCTAGTTCTTCTAAATTATTCCATACTCCTATCCCATCTGGGTCGATTGGGCTTAAACTCATTAAATGTTTTTTAGCGAATTGCCCATTACTGTGAGTTTTTAAGATTAAATGTTCATACAGAGGATGAACTGCCTCATCTTCTTTTTTAGGCCTATGCCTTAGAACTTTTGTTATGTGTTCTAAGATTCGCTCTTTTTCCTCGACGATTTCTTCTTGTAACTCATGATCTAATTGAATCCCACGACGAAATCTCCCTTCTGCTGCTGTTTGATGAACCTTATCTAAAAAATCAAAAAAGGCATCTGGGTCTCCGGCAACTTCTTCATGTGGATCCATCTATTTCAAAAAGATTTGGCTTTATTATAGCATTTTTATTCGTTTCTATCAATGCATCTGAATAAAGGCCCGACTTGTCAATCGTTCTTGTTAAGATAGATGTCCCCTAAGCCTTTTCAAGGCCCATTTTTTCGGCGGCTTTTTCACGCTCCTTATCTCTAAAGCTTTTGCGCAGTTCACCTGTTAGGCTCATTTCGCCCCAATACACGGCTTTCTCGGGCAGGGCTTTTTTTTCTAAGCTGGAACGAATCGCCATGCACACGGCTGCGTCTCCGGCGGGATCATTTAGGTTTAAACCTCCTGTGATGTTTACGTAGACATCTTGATCGGATAGGTCTATGCCTTTGTATTTTTGTAATACAGCGATGAGTAATTCTAAACGGTTGCGGTCGAATCCGCTGGTCATGCGTTTGGGGTAGCCAAAGTGGCTTCGATTCACGAGAGCTTGGACTTCCATCAGTAGAGGTCTATTTCCTTCCATGCAGAGGGTGAGCGCGCTTCCAATGGCATTTTTGGGTCGATTTTGGAGAATGCGTTCGCCTGGATTTTTGACTTCACAAAGCCCATCTTCAGTCATCTCGAAAAGGCCG
>CAZHKJ010000013.1:0-9216 GCA_964533115.1 uncultured Candidatus Peribacteria bacterium
GGGGCAGGAACTTTCACATGTGCTGCTGCGGGACAAGTGGTCACCTGTACAGCCACTGGAGCCATCACGGCGGGCACGGGAAACCTTGTCTTGACCAACATTTTTTCAATTTATACGGCAAGCACAGACATCACCAGCCTTGAAGTAGAAAGAGGCGGAGTAGCGGCCAATGACGTTGCAACGGATGGAGCCGTGGCGCTCACCAACGTGACAGCCGCCGATGCAGCAGCCTCCGTCACTCTCGGGGCCAACTATAGAGTGGGAGTGAGTGGCAGCACGACGGTCGACTTGACCCTGCCCATCAACCTTGCGGCAACGGACACGGTAGACATCACCTTTCCAAGTTATTTGGATGTTTCTGAGGTGGAGCTTGGATCAGAGACTTTTGCAGGGGCAGGAACTTTCACATGTGCTGCTGCGGGACAAGTGGTCACCTGTACGGCCGATGGAGCCATCACTTCGGGAGCAGGAAGCCTTGTCTTGACTGGCATCCTTGCGAGCTCGACAGGTACAACAGACATCACCAGCCTTGAAGTGGAAAAAGGCGGTGTGGACGCAAATAACGTCGCAACCGACAGCATAGTCTCTCTCACCGATGTGATCCCCAACAGAGCCGGAATTCCCATGCCAAACAACGGAGGAGGGTCTTCGTCCGGTTCTAGCGACGACAATAAAGAAGTCTTCACCGATTTGGATCCTTCCAGTGACTACTACGAGGCGATTCTTGACCTCTATGAAAGAGGGATCATCGAGGGTTATGCGGATGGATCAATTCAAGCAGAAACTGGAATCAATCGTGCGGAACTCATGAAAATCGTTGTGCTTGCGGTAGCAGGTGAACCTGATCCTGAAGAGTACAAGAACTGTTTCACTGACGTAAGGGAAGAATGGTTCGCACCCACGCTTTGTTACGCTAAGGAGCAAGGATGGGTGGATGGTTACCCCGATGGATCTTTTAGACCTGGAGGCACCGCCAACAATGTTGAAGTACTCAAAATGATTTTGAATGTGAACGGAATTGAAGTGCCTGCGCCAACGGGAACTGAGGCCTGGTACGCCCCCTATCTAAGGGCCGCCGAAGAAATGGGAGTGATCGAGGGATCCAGTTTTGAGCCTGGAACTTTAACAAGTCGTGGACATGCCTTCCAATGGCTTTCCGATCTCCTTGCTCTGCTCTAAAGTTTTTGGGGCCAGTCAATGTAGTAGAAAAAAGAGGCCGAATGCTCGGCCTCTTTTTGTAAGATCTAGTTGTTTTGCTCGATTGCCGTCCCTTGGCTAGGCGGATACATCAAAAATTAGATTGGGTTTACCTCACTTGCATAAGTATCCCAATTGAGATACAATCAAAACACAGTAACCTTCAAAAAATGAGCGCAAAATCTGCCATGATACGAGCTCGCATAGAGCCAAAAGCAAAAAATGAAGCTGAAGAGATACTCAAGGGTTTGGGACTGAATCCCAGTGAGGCCATCTCTATGTTCTATTATCAGATCATCCTTAAGAAAGGGATTCCATTCTCTGTGAGTCTTGAAGCAGAAGACACCCCTGAAAATTATAAAAAGGTGAACTCTGAGGATGAACTCAAATCTTTGCTAAATCTCTAAAATGTACAAACTGCAGATCCACAAAGATGCAGAGAAGGCTTTGAAAAAAGCACAAACAAGAATTCGAGAAACATCGGATGGCTTGAGTTGCGTCAATCGCATAGAGTTTCCATTATTTTAAGGAATTTTTCAGATCTACTCGCATCAAAGATTTCATTTGCATGAAAGCTGGATTCAAGCTTTTCATAGTATGTTTGTGGATCCCGATTATTGACAGCCGAAATGACAAACAGGTAGAGACTCCTTCCAAAATGTTTAACCACTTCTTTTTTTGAAATTGCTTTCCAAGATTTATTGAAAATGTTATCGAAACAAAGTGCTTCATCCACAGCCAATAAAAATTCAATCGCCTTAAAAGTTTTGGGATTTTTTTCTGGTAGTTTACACCCTCTCCCACAGAGCATTGCCTCTAGATCTTTCTTCGGAACAAGAAAATCCTTCTCCGAAAGGACTCCATTGAAAAAGTAGTTGTTGTAATTTTCCTGAATACTTTCCAGGGTAGTGAGTAAGCACATTTTATTTTTGTTACACCACTTTCTTTCGCAAAACTCATCTTCGTAATAAGCAAAGCCAATGGCTTCCATGTCTTTAACCAAATCCTCATGAGAGTCGTTTTTTGCCACAATCCCACTAATCTCTTTTGATTTTGCTTCGAATTTTCGTCTCGCCTCCAAAGCATCCAAATAATCTTCATACGTTGGGTAAGCCTTGGGATCGATGGAATCTGAAAAAAGTGAATCAGGCATAGTTTAGAACTCAGCTCTATAAATTACTTCTCCTCGCCTGTCGATATGGTCCTTCAACTCTAGATTCGAAAGACCTCCATAAGCCACCACGTCAAAGAAATATGGCAATAAAGTTTCTTCCTCCAGATCCCAATGCACTTTGGAAACGATACCTGCGTCAACCCCTTCGCCTTTCAGGCACAAATCAATATCAGAGCCCTTTTCATGGGTTCTTTTTGCTCTGGAGCCAAACAGCAAAACTTCCTCGATTTGAGGATACTTTGAAACAATCAAGGCAATGGTTTTCAAATCCACTGCTGAGATCCCATGATCATTTTTTTTTGCTCTCTCTTTTAAAATACTCATATAAATCTTTTAAAGCGGGCGTATAAGTTTTTTTGATTTTCTTTTCTATTTCTTTCGCCTTTTTTTTGTCATAAACATGCACCGTCTCATTACGATGTTCCAGAGCTTCAATCCACACATGTCCATCTTGAAGAATCCCATCATGAAACGCTTGTTTCAAAATGTCCTTCGGACTTTTTTCAGTATAACCCTTTTCTTTCAAGTAATCACCCATCATTTTCCAAGCGAGTTCAAAGCTCATTTCAAAGGCTTGAATGATTCCCATCCGTTCGCCCTCCGTAGGTTTTTTAAGGGCCACCAATTTAGAGAGTAGGCGAAAAGCCTTCTCATAATTTTGAAAACGCTGTTTCCAACGGACATCACTCAAGATCTTTACCATGCCAAAATCCTAACAAAACCGAGGGTGGATGTAAATGTTAGGAAGCAGAGTTCTAAAAAAAAGACGGTTGATCAATGTCCACCTCGACTTTACGGTCTTTTTTCATCTCCACCAAATGGAGAGTTCGATACGTCCGTAATCGTTTAAAATACATCGCCTTGAGCATCGGCACTCGCAAATCCACATAGTCATAAACAAAGGCCATCTTTTTATCAGGATAAGCCCGCTGTACTCGTCCAATGTATTGGATCAGTTTGCCTTTCCATGAAAAAGGAAAAACTAAAAAAAGATGTGTCATTTCAGGCCAGTCAAAACCTTCACCGATCAATTTTCCCGTTGCGATTAAAACTTTGAAACGCCCCTGACCTATTCTTTTATAAAGTTTTTTCTTTTCAAGCGCGCTGTATTTTCCAGCCAAAACTCCAGCATGAACGCCCTTCACCTTTTTTCTGAGCAGCCCCAATAAAATTTCTGAATGCTCAACCCTTTCCGTAAGCACCAAGCACTTTCCACCTGTCCTAACAGCCTCTATCAAGTCAAAAAGGATAAGTTCATTCCTAAGACCATCCTGGATAATAGCCTCGCTAGTGAGCTGAAAATTTGAAGCCATCTTGCCAGTCACATTGAAATTGGTGCGACGTAAGTGAACCGTGGTTGGAACAGTAGGTGCAGTCAACGAGGCGTCTTGATTTTTAGGGTTTTTAGCTTCGCTCAAAACAATAGGGCCAATATAAAGTGTCATAAGTCGACTCAAATGGTCTCTCCGATAAGGAGTGGCCGTGAGCCCTAAGAGGTATTTTGCATCCAGATTTTTGACCACATCGGTGAACGTTTTTGCAGGAACGTGATGGCATTCATCGACAATCACAAAGCCGAAGATTTTCTTGAGTTTTTTCGTTCCTTGGCGCGCCAAGGTTTGATAAGAAGCCACGGTGATCTTGTCCCCAATTTTCCATTTCTGAGCTCCAATCATTCCAAGCTCATCTTTTTTGAGCTCAAAGGAATTTTGAATCCTTTCGACCCACTGTTTGAGTAGAGCGTTGGTATGGACAACGATCAAAGTCTTCTGGCGCCTTTCTTTGACGCACTGCAAGGCGACCATTGTTTTCCCGAAACCAGGCTTCGCCTCAAGGATTGCATGTTCTTTTCGCATTAAATCCTGGAAAGCTTTTTTCTGATGAGGGAAAAGTTTGATTGAAGACTTAAAAGTAGTTTTGGGAGAAGTATAACGAGCATCCACTAAAGAAAGTTCAAGCTTCTGCTTTTTTGCAAAGTCAGTGATCTCTTCCAGAAAACCTCTGGGCACAGAGATAGAGTCATCAGAAGTCCCCAAATTGATGATCATTCGCGGAGTATTCCAAGTGGAGTAGCCACGCCTCTCCATTTCGTAGAATTGAGGATTGGCGAAATTCACTTTTGACTTGAGCCATTTGTAAAACATAGGCGGAAGTGAGTTTTTGGGAAACTGTATACGTTCCGAAACAGTAGCAGCCATTTTTGAACCTGAATCGTAGATGCATTCGTCGGCTGCAACTTCAGATTGAGCGCCTTCCTTGAAAGACCCAAGCACGCCGTCCACCTGATTCTCATGAATGAGTTGAACTTTTCTTAGAAAATCCCATTGGTCTACATAAGGGCACGCCTCATCATCAAGAAAACAAGTATTTCCATCTTTTACAGAAGAGCCATTCAAAGGCAGTGCAATCAAATTACCAAAACCTTTACCAGAGTGAGCATCTTGACTAGGGAACATTCGGTCGTAGGAATTTTTAGAGCCAATTTGTGCCTCTTGAAGAAGATGCACTCCCAATTTGCGAGCTTTCCAGGCAGGCAAAGGTACTGCAAAGAAAAACCATAAATGCGCTCCATTACCAGATCTGGATCTTTCTAAATAAGCGGGAATATTCGACACAAAGCTTTGTCTTTGAACACTCAGAGCATCTACCAGCCAAGTGCTTTCATCAAAATCGATAACGAGAAAATTCGTGGTGTTATCAGGTCGAAGTGGATAGACGCCGATTGTTTCAAGACCCAGTAAGTGGGATAAAACAACCGTGTCTGTTAAAGGCTTTGGAGAGCCATCGGGCAAATATTCAGGAGAGTAGCCAATAGAACCATCTTTCTGTTGCCAAAGTCTCGCATACAGATCCGTGCGGGAGCAAAAGAGGATATTCATGAGATCTACCTTTCCCTGGACTTTGGGTTTGAGCATATTTATAGGAGAAATATAGCCCGAAAATTGCGGATCTGAAAGTACGCCACGCTACATCTGTAGATTTATCCCAATGCCCCTTCCCCTCTCAGTATTGGGAAATGGACCCTTTGCTAGACTGAAAACGAAAACACATCTTGTTCCAGAGGCGGGATTTTAGCGCACATAACGAAAACTAGGATCCCCTTTCCCCTAGGTAGTTGGGTCATCGATTTCAATTTCTAATCTTCTGGCGGGCCATTCGGGTCTACTACCCAAAAGAAGCTGTGACGCGGTATATTAAGTCTGTTAAGACAATATGCAAAGACTCAGCCAAAAATTCCATTTTTTAATTGCATTGCTAGGTATTTTTTTTGTGACCCAAACTACCTATGCAAGTGAAGTCGGATATGAGCAACACGTGCTATTCACCTACGGACTTTCTGAACTTGAACTCAGCGTCGAAGGCATGGGTGAAGCTCCTGGGCAAAAAATTGTTTTATCGGGTGAAGATATTTCTGGTTTATCAGTAAATAATGCGGAATTGGACTATTCTCTCCCTGAGACGGAAGTGGCTCTTTTTCCAAAGAGTAGCCCTGAGAGAAATGATTATGAATTTTGGAACATTCAAGGCACTTACCAAGGACATCTCTTTCTTATTTTGGGTTATGAGATAGCCTATGATGGCGATGAAGATAGTTTTTTTCAAAAAAATATCGGTTTGTTGATGGATGGAGCAAAAATACTTCTACTGCTTATGCTCTTCGGAATCTTGTGTTTTTTCTTCAAACGGAAAAGCTGGCTTATGGCCTTGATGTGTCTGGTTTTGACATCTTGTTCCACCGAATATCCTATTGATGACTGCTACCAAACATATAGTGGTAACGGCATTAGTTTAAACTATCCATGCACGTGGAAAGTGCTCACAGAAGCGCGATCTACACATCCAGTGGAACTTTCATCGGCAAATGGAAACATATATTTCTACTATCCAGTTGAAAGTTTCGAAGAATTCGAAGAGACCAATAAGACACACATAGAAAAAGGTCAGATTTCTGTTAAAGAATCTCAGCTTCTCTATAACAACGATACCCATCAAGCCAGAGGATATAGGCAACACGGTGGGTCTCTTACCTTGATTGAAATGCATGGAAATTTTATCGGTATTTGGTCCGAATTTGAGTTGAATCAACAAGAACAGAAAGAATTGGACATGACCCTAAATTCCATAAAATTCGAGTAGCCCACCAGACTACAACTGTCAGATTCCACCTCATGCCCCTCCTGCCCCAGTAAGTGGGAAATGGACCTTTTGCTAGCCCTAAAACAAAAACTCATCCTTCAACAGGAGCCCGATTTTACCATGCACGGCAAAAATTCGACTCTCTATCCTCCTAGGTATTAGGGTCATAGGTTCAAATGATGCACGTACTGGCGGGCCATTCGGGTCTACTACCCTTTAGGCGGTCTTATTCTAGTGTCTCTTGCCGTGAGACACAATTGTCGCGTTTCAGGCTAAATGAGACATTTGAGACAGTATAAAAAAGGGCTAGCGTAGGTGTTCCAGAATTTGCAGTGTGCGGAAGAACACGTTGCCACAGTCACTTGTGGTGGTGCGGGCCAAGGCACGAAGTTCATCCACTCTTTTTGAGTACTCATCATTGATTATCAGCTCTAAATCAGTGAGTTGACTGATTTCATTTGTGATTGCTCCCTTGGCAATTCGTGGGGACCAGAACATGAATCGTTTATGCTTGAACCCTGAAAGAAATTCTTCAGCATATTCTTTCTGTCTTCGGTGCTTATCTTGGATTTTTTGAACAGAGCCTCCATTTCCCTTTCCATAATTCAAACCATCAAGATGAGTGGTTACTTCACAGACAAAGACCGTCTTCGTATTAAAGTTCATGCCAATGACATCCAGTTCACCCAGCCCTTTGACTCCACCACCAGTAGGTCTGACGTTGTAGTCGATCACATCACATTTTTCAATTAGCTTGAGGTAAGCTCCGACGATGTACTCTCCGATATCTGTTTGCATATAGTTGTGTTGTTATTCTGATTCTTTGTATCGATCAAATTAACGCAGCTTTTTTCTTGCGTTTTGCTTGAAACCATGGCTGTTTATAGATTGGCTTTCCATAGATGTCCTCCTCCAGTTTTTCAAATTTCACGTCATCAAATACTCCAGGTTGGATCAATCCAAGAAATTCAAAACGTTTCTTGATGAACATATAACTTACAGGAGCAACTTTCTTCCTCTTAATATCCACAATAGACTTCGCCTCGCAATTTTTCCTGCTGATCCCCATTGATGAGATTAGCTCTCTCATCTCACTCTCAGGAAAAATAAATTCTGCAGCAAAGACTTCAGCTCCTTTTTCTATAATCTCATTCTCATTATAGTCTCCACATTGTACTTCACCGTTTTCAATAAGATCGCGATCAACGAAATGATGTTTTAACTCATGGACTAGAGAGAACAATTTTGGCTCTCTTGGAAGGCTACTATTAAGTAAGACAGAGCAATCACTTCCATCACAAAAATATGCCGCCCTAATCTTACGTGAGAGGCTTTTCCTACGGTCAATTTTTACGCCTTCGCTTTTGTATATTTTTTGGATGAGCGGGATGTTTATCTCTGCGGTAACAATTCCAAATTCCTCACGCTTGGCCTTTGCCAGATCCTTCATTTGAGAATAGTACTGGGATGCATTCATTTTTTTGAGTTTACCTCTTTTAGCATTTGGCGAGCTTTTCGAAACTTAGCGTACTCAATCAATTCATCCATGGCATTGCTATCCAACTCCCCAGTCGCACTTAGTAGTGCTTCCTGCTTAGGATTTAAGTTCACTTCAGGAAAAAAGACTGAGATACTCACCCCAAAAAATTTGGCGAGCTTAAACAAATCATCGGCAGAAGGCTTATAAATATGTTTCTCCCAACGTGAAATGGTATTCGGAGTCGTTTCAATTTCTTTAGCCAAGGCTTCTTGGCTTATGCCTTTACCTCCATAGCCACTTCGGAGTTCGCTAATTTTATTCCCGATGTTTTCGTAAATCGTAGTCATATTCCTGTTTGAGGATTAAAAATTCCTTTTTGCGTTGACATGCGGTTTAGCTGCCGTTAGGATGGAATTGTCCTAAAACAGGATATCCTGTGAGCAGGAGGAAAACAAGCACATTAATAACCTTTAAACACTAAAAGTATGTCTGAAGTTCGAATCACATGTATCAACAAAGATGGGGGAAATCATTCCAACCCTAACGAAGCAATTTCACATTATGGCTGGGTGAATGCTAAAGGAGAAAGAGGTAAATCAGCTCGAACAGTAATGGTTGAGTGGATAGAGCAAGGCAACCATGCCTACGTTGAAGATGTTTCTAGGGACAGAGCCTATTGTCAGGTGAGGAAAAGTCCAAACGGGAACAAATTTTTGCAGACTGTTTCCGACAACACCTTTAACAATAATCTACTCAGTTTGCCTGAGTGCTAAATTCTTTAATTTAACCCTTAAGAAAATGGGAAATACACGAAAAACACACGATGTAGGTCGTGACTCTAAAAATGGGAAATTTATCCCCATACAAGAGGCAAAACGGCGTCCGTCCACTACAACTGTGGAGCGGGTTCCAAATCCAGGCTACGGTGATACAAAATAAGGCCTTTAAAGCTTCACTTGTCGCCTTTGATCGAAGCTCGTGAACCTAGCTTTGAGCACGCCAAACCTCTCCTGAATGGAGGTTTTCACAAGCTCCCAGTTAGTGCCCTTCACACACTCGTTCAAAGCTTTTCTGAATTCCTTTTTGGAGGTGAAGGACGTGCGTTCCCGCTCATCAGTGGCGGTAAGGATTATGGTGACATCCTCCTCCAACCGTGGTTTGCCAAAGGAAGCAACAGCGTACCCATGCGAGATCAACTTCTCTTGAACACGTTTCTTGAGTTTCGATA
>CAZHKJ010000013.1:9229-18642 GCA_964533115.1 uncultured Candidatus Peribacteria bacterium
GCACTTCAAGCTTAGGAGTTTCAACAGCCTGCTCATTTTTCTTACCGAGGATGTTGTTGACGGTTTCGCTGAGCTTCTCAAAGTTCACGTAGTTCCTACCCTCTTCAGGACTAAGGCAGAAACGAAGCTTATCTTCCTGAAAACGCTGTTCCTCTTCGAGGGAGGGGGCTGCTGCAGGGCGAGTCCGATCATATTTTCCAAGCTCTAAAGTGTCTATATTTTTGTAGCCGCATTCGCAGGACTCTTTGGTGATGTATTTGCGGCCCTTGTGCTCCGTTTCAGACTTCATGCGGCGTTTGCACTTTGGGCACTGCCAAGGAAATTCATTTCTTCGAATGCCCTTCTCAAGATGTGAGATTGATCCACAGCCTCTACACCCAAGCATCCACTTTACATGGGGAGTCTTCACGTCAAAGTAGACAAGGGACTTGTTCATAACTTCCATTTCTTTTTTACAAAGAACACAGCCGAAGGTCTTCGGGGCAGTCGACTCTTCAAAGATACGGTCTCTTTCTCTATCCCTTTCAATCCATTCCTGGATTACTCGGTCACGTTTGAAGTACCGATCTCCCTTCATAACCGAGAGCATAAATGCGCCAATGTTACTGGAGATTTTTATGGTGGAGCGATTAGTTTTAATCGTTTCTACTTTCGTTTTTCCTGCCAAGCTCTTCTCAAAAGAAAGACAAATTTCCACGGTGTGTCTGTCGTAGAGGTCTTCATAGTATTCACGATCCTCAAGGTATTTTATAGTCATACGGTGGGAGTTTTAAGATGATGCAAACTGCTTGTTCAAAAGCTCGCTGGCACTTTTCCTCGTCATCACAAAAACTAACCGTCACACGGAACTTGTCAGTGGCCTGACCTCTGCGAGTGTGTTTGATCATAGGCGTGAACAAACCGTGGTATATTTTAGCACGAATAAATAGACCATGACATCTCACGAAATAAATTCAGAAAGACTAAAGCTCCTCATCTCAGGACTAGTGGATGGGGAGAAGTTTAAAATGAGAATAAAAGAAATTAGAAAGAAGCTGGGCATTCCAAACAAAGGCCTTCGAACAATTGAAGAGTCCCAGGCTTGGCATAAAACTGTCTCTATAAAACAGGATGAAATCATGACCAATCCTGAATGGATTGAGAGGGTCTATGCACTCGACAAAAATGATCCAGAATACGATACAAAATATAGAAATTTACACAAAGAAGCCCCTGTCAATTTTTTGACTTACTCGATAGACGAGCTAATGGAGGAGTACCAAGATTTAAGTGAGAATTTAAGTTCATCAGTCCACGATTTTATTCTGTTCAATTCTATTTCAAGTCCTTATAACTCCCGAGTGTATTCACGCCATAAAGGCGATAGGCACGTCATAGGGATTGAGGTTTTTGGATATGTGACTGAAGAAGAAATGGAATCTGCCTTTAACGAATTAAGAGTTTTACACGATGTTAGTTTCCGTAGGGTGAAGCCACTTTCAAACCTGGATCAAGATATTGAAATCTTAAAACTTTCACAAAAGAAAGGAACAGTACTCGCATCAAATACTCCTGAGATCGAAGAAGATGGCAAATACTCAGATGCAGCAATAGTCTCAGCCATTTTACCCGAGAAGGTGGACACGAAAAGTAAACTAAAGAAAAATAAAGCATACGTAAGAAAAAGGAGATCTCGTGTAAGCGAGCGGATCCAGAAACACTTCCCAAAAGCATCTAAGAAGAGGCGTGACAGATAACTCTTAAGTTTGCTGTCACAGTCCTAAAAAGCACCTATGTTCCAATGGGGTTACTTTAATTTGCTAACCCAAAAAATATGGGACAAAAAGTAGTTATTCAAGAGATCAGCGTCACCGATCTCAACCCGGCACCATACAACCCCAGAACATGGTCTGAAGAAGCTGATAGACAGTTGAAGGATAGTATTAAAAGATTCGGGATGATTCAGCCATTGCTAGCTAACAGCGCAAAAGGCAGAGAAAACGTAGTGATCGGAGGTCACTTTCGATTGAAAGTAGCAAAAGAGCTAGGCCACAAAACAGTGCCTGTTATTTTCGTGAATATACCAGACCTTGACAAGGAAAAAGAACTGAATCTCCGTTTGAATCGCAACACAGGAGAATGGAATATGGAACTTTTAAAAGAGTTCGACATAGATCTACTTTTAGATGTTGGTTTTGATGATTTCGATCTCCAGGAAATCTTTGATGACTCTCTTGAGATCGAAGATGACAACTTCGATGTAAAAGAAGAGCTGAAGAAAATTCAAGAACCATTCGTTAGGGAGGGCGAGATGTATGCACTTGGAAAGCATCGTTTGGTTTGTGGGGATTCTACAAAATCTGAAACCCTTGAAAAACTCCTTGGTAAAGAAAAAGTCAGCTTCATCACTTTAGATCCCCCGTACAACATTGGCCTCTCTTACTCCAACGGCATCGGAACGGAAAAGAAATATGGAGGCACAAAAGTAGACGACAATAAATCGCCAGAGGCGTACAAAGCCTTTCTTAAAACTTGTGTCCAGAATGCCATTGCTCACACGATAGACGATACGCATGTCTTTTGTTGGAATGACGAAAGGCAGATAGGTCTAGTCCAGCAAATTTACGAGGAGTTAGGCATCCAGAACAAACGAGTTTGCCTCTGGCTAAAGAACTCTCAAATGAGCACGCCGCAGGTGGCATTTTCAAAAGTCTACGAGCCTTGCATTTATGGAACTCGTGGAGAACCTTACCTCTCCGATTATCATACCGCTTTCACGGAGGTCATGAACAAGGAGCTGGGCACGGGAAATCGCCTACATGGTGATGTACTGGACCTCTTCAATATTTGGCTAGAAAAGCGGCTCCCAGCCAACGAATACATGCATCCAACTCAGAAGCCCCCTTCCCTATACGAACGAGCCATTCGGCGTTGTACAAAACCTGGAGACATCATTCTAGAAATCTTTGGTGGAAGCGGAAGCGTACTTATCGCCGCTGAACAGCTCAAGCGCACCTGTTACCTCGTAGAGCTGGACCCTTTATTTTGCTCATTAATCCTAAATAGATATGAAACACTTAGCGGACAAAAACCAATCAAGCTCAATTAAGTCTGGCGACGTTTTCCAACTAGGAGATCACCTACTCATCTGCGGAAACAGCCAAGATAAAGAGCTAATCGTGAACCTGCTTCACGAAAAGAAAGTGAAACTGATTCTTACAGATCCGCCGTATGGGGTGGCGTACGTAGCACCCACTGGCAAGCACGACAAAATAGCCAATGACCAGCTCCAGTCAGGAGAGGATTATCAAAAATTCACGGAGGCTTGGCTGAGTGTTGTAAAGCCATATTTAAGCCCAAAGAACGCCTACTACATCTTCAACAGCGACCGAATGCTATTCAGCCTAGAGGATGCACTTCAATCACAAAAATTTAAGTTTTCTCAGCTGCTCATCTGGGTGAAGACGGGCGCAGTAATCGGACGACTGGATTATTGTCCACAGCATGAGCTGATCGCCTACGGTTGGTACGGAACGCATCCACCTATACGAGACAAAGACAAAAGTGTTCTCGTCGCTCCCAAGCCTAAAAAGAACACCGTCCATCCAACCATGAAGCCCGTGAGCCTATTGCGTCGCCTGATCCTGAACAGCACGAACATTGGAGACATCATATATGACCCCTTCGGGGGATCGGGATCTACAATGATGGCTTGTGAACAGACGAAACGAAAGTGCGTCATGGTTGAGCTTGAAATCAAGTATTGCCAAGCCATCATCGACCGCTTCGAAAAACTCACAGGCGTCAAAGCAGTAAAAGTAACCCCTTCCCCATGACTGACTCGATTTCACTCAAAACGGAAGAAAGCAAAGCCAGGCTTGTTGAGCAGCTCAAGAAGACTCCCATCGTTCAAATTGCCTGTGAAAAAGAAGGCATAGGACGTGCGAGCTACTACCGATGGAGGAAAGATGACCCAGACTTCGCTGAAGCAGCAGATGAAGCCCTATATTCAGGCAAAAGCCTCATCAGTGACCTCGCCGAGTCCCAGCTCATCAAAGCCATAAGGGATGGCAACATGACCGCCATTATTTACTGGCTCAAAAACCAACACCCAGACTACAGAACACGGGTGGAACTCTCTGGAAAGCTGGAAACCATGGGCAAGAAGCTCACCCCAGAGCAAGAAGAAGCCATCCAAAAAGCCCTACAGTTCGCCTCCTTAGATCAAGGAGAAATTAATCAATAACAACCCTTCATATGAACGATTTGTCACCACAAACTATTGAATCCTTGGTTAAAAACCAAGATGCACGGCGTGAACTTACCAGTGGTAATCACAAGATATTTTTCTCTGTTTATTTCCACTCGTACATCACTCACGGCTTTGCACCCTTCCATCACGAAATGTTCCAACTGAGCGAGGACGAAAGTGTGCGGATGCTCGTCGTAATGTCCTTCCGTGGATCTGGGAAGTCCACCATCCTCAACACCTCACTGGCGATATGGTCCATACTTGGGAAACAGCAGAAAAAGTTCGTCCTCATCCTTTCAGAAACTCAGGAACAAGCACGGACGCACCTAAAAAACTTAAAAACAGTATTAGAAGAAAACGAACTTCTAAGGGCAGATCTTGGACCCTTCCAAGAAGTTGAAGAACAGTGGAATGCCACCACCCTCATCATTCCCAAATACGGTGCTCGCATTACAGTGGCTTCATCCGAACAGTCTGTGCGTGGAATGAGAAACAATCAACACCGTCCAGACCTCATCATTGCGGACGATATCGAAAGCACCCCGAGCGTGAAGACTCGTGACGGAAGAAACAAGATTGACGATTGGTTTACGAGCGAAATTTTGCCCATTGGAGACATTGGGACTCGCATCGTAGTTATTGGGAACCAGCTCCATCGAGACTCGCTTTTAATGAGACTAAAGGCTCGGATCGAGACGGGTGAAATGAACGGAGTATACAAGCAATACCCACTCTTAGATGAGGAAGGAGCGTGCTTATGGCCCCAGAAGTTTAAAACAGAAAAGGATATTGAAGATTTGAGGAAAACCATTGGGCGTGAAGAGGTATTTTTACGGGAATACCTTTTGCAACTTGTGGACAAAAAAGATCAGGTGATTAAAAAAGAATGGGTGTCATTTTACGATACGCTTCCAGAAATTCATGGTGACAAAGAAGAGCCAGAATTTTATATGGGACGTCAGATCAGAGTTTTGACCCTGCCGAAAAAGCCAGAGAAAAACCACTTTGAGTATCGAGGAACCATCGTTGGTATCGATCCCGCAATTTCTCAGGCTGACACAGCGGATTGTACAGCAATGGTAGCCTGCCATGTGTTTGGAATTGGAGAAAAAATGAAGATCTTCATCCTGCCTCATATCATTAACGAAAAACTAAGCCTGCAAGGGATCATAGCTAGGGCGAAGCGTTTCAAAGAAATGTTTCCGAACGAAATGGTCCGTTTTGTTGTGGAAGATGTGGCTGCACAAAATTATTTAATTCAATTGATGAAAAGTGAAGGCTTATTTGTCACTCCGATGAAGGTTTCAGGGATAAGCAAACACGATCGTCTAGTGAACAGCACTCTACATTTTGAAAAAGGAAGAGTCCTATTCCCTCAAAAAGGTGCCGAGCAGCTCATAGAGCAAATACTAGATTTTGGCACAGAGAAACACGATGACCTTGCGGATGCGCTTACTTCAATGATCGCAGAGATCAGTCGAGTTTTCCCTTATTCACGAGGGGATGATCTCCATTGCCTTTCTTTGGGAAAAGGTGAAACCATTGTCGGTAACATTTGGGAGAAACAGTTCTGAAGGCACAGTCTAAATTAAATCCGAGACACTAACCTTATAGATTTTCGCCAACTGTTTCAGCTCGGTAATATCAAGCCTCCTCTCTCGACTTTCCACTTTAGACACAAAAGACTGGGGCTTTCCAAGCTCTTCTGCAACTTGAACTTGAGTAAGCCCAGCTTCTTTTCGCGCCTTTATCAGTCTCGCAATGACTTCTCGATACTCTTTTGAGTTTGTATTGCTCATCAAGCAATATCCTATTTTAGGATTGATAATAACCCAAAATCGGATAATATAGCCGTGGCTTAACCTTATAACCAAGAAAAGTATGGCTACCGAACACACTCAGAACCAAAGCTGGTTCAAACGTCACAAGATCTTAACAGGGATTGGTGGCTTTTTCTTATTCTTCACCATGGTCTCAGCTTTAGGAGGCCCAAAGGAGGGACAGAGCACCGCAACAGCGGAAACAGAGACGACCATTGAAGTTGTTGAGGAAGTTACAACTGTAACGGCATCTCAGCTCTTTTCTGACTATAAGGGTAATCAGGTGGCTGCCGATGAAAAGTATAAAGGCAAAACCATCGAAATTAGTGGGACGATCAGTACAATTGGAAAAGATCTATTCGATACAATGTACGTGTCACTAAAAACAGGCGATATCATCGGAACAGTTCAATGCATGCTCGAAGACTCCGAACTTGAAAAAGCAGCCACTCTCACTCAAGGGCAACAAATCACCTTAACAGGTGAAAAGCCAGACTATTTGATGAACGTGATCGTGAGGAACTGTAAGATTCAGTAATCCAAAAAGTGAAGCAGATTTAAATCTGATCTCGTAAAAACACCAAACTTTGCTAAACTCATGCTAACCTATCGCAATCCATCAGCATGAGTAAAACAGAAGCGCAGACACGTCAGGAAATTATCGATCAACGTTTGGGGAAAGCAGGGTGGAATGTAAATGATCCCACACAAGTTACAGCCGAGCTGGATATTTGGGTGGGACTGCCAGAAGGAATCAAAGAGGCGCTTCATGACCTACAGGGCCATCAGTTCGCCGATTATGTTTTACTTGGTCCAGATGGATACCCTTTAGCAGTAGTCGAAGCAAAAAAAACTGCAAAAGACGCACGAATTGGACAGGAACAAGCCCGACAGTATGCAGAAAACATCGCCAAGAATGCAAAGCGTGAAATGCCTTTTGTTTTTTACACGAATGGAACTGATATTTATTTTTGGGATACGGAAAAGCATCCACCGCGTAAAGTTTACGGTTTTCCAACACGAAAAGATCTAGAAAGATTGCGCTTTTTGAGACAATCTGAAAAACCTTTATCGCAAGAACTTATCAGCCGTGACATCTCTGGCCGTCCCTATCAGATTGAAGCAATTCGAACAGTTTTAGAGGGCGTAGAGAAGGCTAAACGAAAGTTTTTACTGGTGATGGCTACAGGTACAGGTAAAACAAGAACCTTGATTTCACTTGTGGATGTTTTAATGAGGGCTAACAGAGTCCAAAGAGTGTTGTTTCTTGTAGATAGAATCGCTCTTCGCAATCAAGCACTTGATGCATTTAAAGAATTTTTACCTAATGCTCCAATTTGGCCAAAGGAAGGAGAAAAGGAAATCACCACGGATCGCAGGGTTTACGCAATTACATATCAAACGATGTTGGGCATCATTGAAGATAAAGACAGCCCACTAAGTCCGCATTTTTTTGACTTAATCGTTGCTGATGAAAGTCATCGCTCTGTTTATAATGTGTACCGTAATATTCTCGATTATTTTGATGCCACTCAGGTTGGACTTACCGCTACGCCAAAGGACTCAGTGGAACATAATACTTTTGATCTTTTTAGCTGTGAAGAAGGTGTTCCAGATTATGCATATTCATACGAGGAGGCGGTAAATAACAAGCCCCCCTTCCTCTGTGACTTTGAGGTTTTACGAATTAAGTCAAAATTTCAGAAAGAAGGTATTCATAAACAAAACATTTCACTCGCTGAACAAAAGAAACTTCTTGCAGATGGTAAAGAACCAGAAGAGATTAAATATGAAGGAACGGATCTTGAAAGGAAGGTTACAAATAAAGGCACAAACACCCTGATTGTTCAGGAATTCATGGAGGAATGTATCAAGGATGGTAGTGGGACATTGCCCGGCAAGACGATCTTTTTCGCCATGACTCAAAAACACGCACGAAGACTGGAGGAAGTTTTTAACGACTTTTATCCAGAACACAAAGGACAGTTAGCCAAAGTGATCGTTTCAGACGACTCTCGTGTTTATGGCAAAGGCGGACTACTTGATCAGTTCACAAATAACGATATGCCACGCATCGCCATTAGTGTGGATATGCTCGATACAGGTATCGATGTTCGTGAAATCGTGAATCTGGTCTTTGCAAAACCCGTGTTCTCTTACACTAAGTTCTGGCAGATGATTGGCCGTGGAACCCGCTTGCTTGATTCTGTGAAAAAGAAGGCATGGTGTCCAGCAAAGGATAAGTTCTTAGTGATCGACTGTTGGGACAATTTTGAGTACTTCCAGATGAATCCAAAAGGCAAAGAGGATAAGCCTACCAAGCCAATGCCTGTAAGACTATTTGAAACGAGATTGCAGAAGCTAGATCTTGTCGAAGAGTTCGGTGACGAGAATCTCGTTGCGAAAGTTTTGGATCAAATTAAGAAGGATGTCGCAAAACTTCCCGAGAACAATGTAGTGATTCTAGATGCAAAAGAAAAACTGGAAAAATTAGATGAGAGCTTTTGGAAAAACATCAAAGAGGATAAAAAAGAATTCCTGCGTAAAGACATTGCGCCACTCATGCGCACCCGCACAGGTGAAGACTTTGATGCGATGAGCTTCGAAATTAATATTTTAAACCTCTCCATCGCAAAGTTGAGAGACTTCGATAAGAAAGAAAAGAAATTGGAAATGCTCGCGGATGTGATCATTGAAAAGGTGTCAGACCTCCCTCTCGATGTGAACACGGTGGCAAAGCAAGAGGAGCTTATTGAAGCCGTGCTTAATAATGGATATGTACAAAAAGCAGATGAAAATGACTTAGAAGTTCTAATAGAAAAACTCGCTCCACTTATGCGTTACAGAGATGAGGGTGTTAAGCCTGGTCAGGATTCACTCAATCTTAAAGATGTAACCGTTGAAAAGGAGTACGTGGAGTTTGGCCCACATAACGAGAGATTAACAGTTCAAAAGTATCGTGAAAAAGTTGAAGAGTTGATCAATAAGTTGGCCGAAGAAAATGAAATCCTACAAAAAATAAAAGAAGGTGAACGACTGGATTCCGATGATGTGGAAGAACTAGCAACCACTCTAATGAAATACGAGCCATATCCAACCGAAAAGAATCTTCAAAAGGCTTACGATGCCAGACAAGTACGTTTCATCGATCTCATCAAGTACATCATGGGTATCGGGGGTCTTGTGACCTTCTCTGACAAAGTTTCCGAGGCTTTCGCCGAGTACATAGCCACCCACAACACATTAACAGCCAAACAAATTCAGTTTTTACAGACACTTCAGACCTTTATTGTTGAAAACGGACGACTTGAGAAAAAAGACTTGATAAACGAGCCTTTTACGCGCATTCATAAGCTCGGTAT
>CAZHKJ010000013.1:18652-20443 GCA_964533115.1 uncultured Candidatus Peribacteria bacterium
TACGAGGACTTTTCACACCAAATGAACAGGAAGAAATACTAGAATTTACAAATAATTTACTGACTCATGCTTAATGCGACACTAAAATCCGACATCCAAAAGTTATGGGATAAATTTTGGAGCGGAGGCATTAGCAACCCTCTTTCAGCAATTGAACAGATTTCGTATTTGCTTTTCATGAAGCGTCTGGATGAACTGGAGTTGAAAAACGAGATGGATGCACAATGGATGCAAGGTAGCTTCAAGCCCATTTTTTCAGGAAATTTCACTTCACCCATCGATCAACAAACGGTGGACAAACAGACTCTCCGATGGAGTCATTTCAAACAATTGGAAGGTGGAGAGATGCTAACGCATATTCAAAACAAAGTTTTCCCATTTCTCAAAACACTAGGGGCAGAAGAAAGCCCATTCGCCAAACATATGGGCAATGCTGTTTTTATTATCTCTAAACCATCTTTACTGGTAGAGGCCATCAATATCATTGATAACCTTTTCGAGGAAATTTCAAAGCAACAATCTAATGGACAAGAGTTTCAGGATACACAAGGAGATCTGTACGAGTATTTGCTCTCAGAGATCACAAGTGCAGGTAAGCTCGGTCAGTTCCGCACACCCCGTCACATCATCCAAATGATGAGCGAGTTGGTTGATCCAAAACTTGGTGATGCCATTTGTGATCCCGCTTGTGGTACAGGTGGATTTTTACTGGGAGCTTATCATCACATCCTGACACAACACACCAGCGACATTCATAGGAAAACCGACCAAAACGGAATAGTGCGAGGTTTAATCGGAGATCAACTGACCGATGAACGACAATGGAAGCATTTAAAAGAAAAAACATTCTTTGGTTTTGATATGGATGAGACTATGGTCCGCATCGGATTAATGAACTTAATGATGCACGGGATCACTCACCCGAACATCCAGCAGAAAGACACGCTTTCCAAAAAGTATGATGAAGATAATTTCTATGACGTGATCATGGCTAATCCGCCATTTAAAGGCAGTATCGATAAAGGAGACATCAATGAATCCTTCAAGCTCCCTACCACCAAGACGGAGCTACTTTTCATCAACCGTATCATAAACTCTTTGCGCATTGGTGGACGTGCAGGGGTGATCGTACCAGATGGCGTGCTCTTCGGACCAAGCAATGCCCACAAAATGGCACGCAAAATGCTTTTAGAGACCTGTGAATTGCAAGGCGTGATTTCGATGCCAAGTGGTGTTTTCAAGCCTTATGCGGGAGTAAGTACAGCAGTATTGTTATTCGTTAAGGGGGGTGAAACAGAAAAGGTTTGGTTTTACGATATGAAAGCTGATGGTTATAGCCTCGATGATAAGAGAGACAAGATCGAAGCAAATGACATTCCAGATATTGTCTCTAAGTGGAAAAATCGTAAAAACATTTCTGGAAACGATCGTAAAAGTAAGTTCTTTTGGGTCTCGAAAAAGGAGATCGAAGCAAATGATTGTGATCTCAGCGTTAACCGCTACAAGGAAGTTGAATACAAAAAAGTTGATTACGAAAACCCTGAAGTAATTTTGTCGAAGATTGAAAAGCTAGAGGAAGAAATTGCGGCGGGACTCAAAAGCCTTAAGAACTTTGGAGTATGAAAAAACAAAAAATAAAACTCGGTAAAGTTATAAAATTAGAGTATGGGAAGCCATTGCCACCAGAGGAGAGAAAATTAAATGGGAAATATCCAGTCTATGGCGCAAATGGAATAAAAAGTTACAGCGATTTAGCCCATGTTAACAGTCGAAGTATAATTGTTGGCAGAA
>CAZHKJ010000014.1:0-2528 GCA_964533115.1 uncultured Candidatus Peribacteria bacterium
CCTCTTCCTCCTCTGGTTCGAACGAGGAGCTTGTTTTCTCAGATCTCACTGAAGACAGCGTCTACTATGATGCCGTGATGGAGTTGTATGAAGAAGGGATTGTAGAGGGCTATCCGGACGGAAGTATTCGGGTGGACGGCCTCATGAACCGCGCCGAACTCATGAAGATTTTAGTAGAAGGGATTGGAATCACTCCTGATGCAAACGAATACGCGAACTGCTTTTTGGATGTAAAAGACGACTGGTATGCCCCTTACGTGTGTTATGCAAAAGAGGCAGGTTGGATTGAAGGCTATCCTGATGGATATTTCCGCCCCGAAAACAGCGCAAACCAAGTGGAGGTGATCAAAATGATCCTTGAGGTTCAGGGTTTGGCAGAGGAATACGATCTCAGTTCCATGCCGGTGGATGCCGAGTGGTACGTCCCCTACCTCATGCTCGCGGAAAAACTTGGCCTTGTGGAGGAAAATTCCGTTGTGCCCGCTAGCCTCTCCAGCAGAGGTTTTGCCTTCCGGATTCTTGCTGAGATTCTATAAAAGCCCCCCTGCAGCCTACAAATAACCCACAAAATCATGAGCATCGTAACGAAAACAGGAGATCAAGGTGAAACCAGCCTCTACTCCGGAGAAAGAGTGGCTAAAGCGAATTTACGCATTGATGCGGTGGGCGCCTTGGATGAACTCAGCGCTCATTTGGCAGGATTGGGGCTCGAGTCCATTCAAGAAGATCTATTTGTTTTAGGAGCGGCAATAGCCGATTCACGTTGTACAGAGGAACAAGTGATTTTGCAGGATGAACTGGAAGCGCTCGAAAAAAGAACTTACGAAGTAGAAGCAAGTCTTCCTCCCCTGATGAATTTTATCCTCCCCGGAGGGCATGTGCTCGCCATTCAAGCGCACAAGGCGAGAGCGGTATGCAGACGTGCGGAGCGGGCCATCAGCCAGGTGAAACCCCTCCCCAAAAATGCGCTTGCCTACATCAATCGTCTTTCGGACTTCCTTTTTATATTTGCTCGAAACATCAATCATCGTGAAGGGATAGAAGAAGTGATATGGAAATCCAAAAAATAGTGCTATGATTGGAAATCCAAGAGAGGTTTCTCTTTTGGGAACGACTCTTAACCCCCACGGCTTATGCGAGTACAAAAACGCGTCAGAAATTTAACAGAACCTGAAAAAGAGCAGTTCGAAACGTATTTGGATAAAAAGTTAGCGGCATTGCTGCCCCTTTTGGAGGCCCATCATCCTGATGAAGATGAGGTGATCATCCATGCGGACATGCAAAAGCACGACAAGCATACGGCCTTTGAGTTCGAATATGTTTTAGAAATGCCACACGCTCGTTTAAGTGCAAAAGAAGTGAAGCACAGCGTGACCGAAAGTCTGGATTTCGCAACAGAAAAATTGGAAAAACAATTGGTGAAACATTTTAAAAAAAGGCTAAGAGTATAAACAGTGAAAACAGGAGAAAAAATCTATTTAGACTACGCGGCAACGACGCCTTTGGATCCTCGAGTTCTGAAGGTGATCTTGCCGTATTTAAAAGAGGAATTTGGAAATGCGTCTTCCATTCACGGGTATGGACAAAGTGCCCGCCGAGCTATTGATGAAGCCCGCTTTAAATGCAAGGAGTTGATCGGAGCCTTTTCGGTGCGGGAATTGATTTTTACGGGCAGTGGAACAGAGTCCTGCAACATGGCTCTTTTTGGAGCCGCCTTTGCACGGGGTTCAGGCCATCTCATTGTTTCAGCCATCGAGCATCCTGCGGTTCTAGAGCCGGCTCGCTATTTAAGGGACAATTTTGGCTTCGAACTCACGGAAGTGCTTCCCGATGAAAATGGAGTGATGCAGGTGGAAGAGATCCAAAAAGCCATTCGTAAAGATACGATTCTCATTTCGGTGATGCTGGTGAATAACGAACTAGGAACGATCCAGCCCATTAAAAAAATAGCCAAACTTGCTCGAGAAAAAAGCATCATCATGCACACGGATGCCTGCCAGGGACCTGGTTTTGTGGATATAAATGTAGATCACTTGGGAGTGGATTTACTCTCACTCAATGGCAGTAAAATCTACGGACCCAAGGGAGTGGGCCTGCTCTATGTTCGGGAGGGAGTGCAGATCACCCCATTCATTTTAGGAGGGGGACAGGAGTTTAGAATGCGCGGAGGCACAGAAAGTCCTGCTTTGATTGTGGGCTTTGCAAAAGCTCTGGAACTTGTTCTGAAAAACAGTAAAAAAGAGGCCAAGCGCATTGGCGAATTGAGGGATGAATTAGAGAAAGATCTGCTTGAAATCAAAACCAAATCGGGCGAGAAGCTCACGCTCAACGGGTCACGAGAATACAGAGTGGAAAACAGCCTGAATCTGCATGTGCCTGGAGTTTTGGGCGAAACCCTGGTCATGAGGTTAGATATGGCCGGGGGGGGGGGGGGGGGCGGGGGGGGCCCGGGGGGCGGGGGCCCCCCCCCCCGCCCGGGGGGGGGGGCGGGGGGGGGGGGCCCCCCCCCCCCCCCCCCCCACCCACAC
>CAZHKJ010000014.1:2538-14195 GCA_964533115.1 uncultured Candidatus Peribacteria bacterium
TGAAACCCTAGTCATGAGGTTAGATATGGCCGGCCTCGCCGCTTCCAGCGGCTCGGCCTGTTCTTCCAGCAAAACAGAGCCGTCTCATGTGCTGCTCGCCATGGGTCAGCCCCGTCAGCACGCCCTCGAGTCGCTGCGCCTCACTCTCGGGCGGCCAAGTGATAGGGATGAAATCCAGAAAGCCATAAAGATTATAGGCTCAATTCTGAGCTGATAAAGAGCGGTACTTAGCAATGAATTCTTCTTTAGTGAGGGCTGGATCATCCTCAAAAGCCATTAAGACCGTCTTAAGGGCCTCTGTAAAGGCAGGTCCACGACGCATAAGAAAAGCTTCGAAAGGGGCTAAACGAAGAGCCTCACTCTTATCATCCACAAATATAAAATTTTGCTGTGCAAGTGGCGGGATCCATTCCCCATTAGAGCTACGCTCCAAAGCGTAGGTTATAGGAGAAGATTCATCAATTGCCCCTGAGCCGTAGCTACCATTCTCTACGTCTTCCCTTTCAACGCGTAACTTCAAAGGTTTCTCCATTTTCTCTAGTGCAGAGTCAAAAAGAGGTTTAATTTTTTCAAAAGGCAAGAACTCAGCTTTGATATTTTCAGGTAGATAGGAAAGTATCGTATAGTATGTTTCTAAGGTTTCATCAGAGGGGTTTTCCTCGAGCATACGGGCATAAAAAGGCTTCAAAGAGTCTCCAAACGAGTTGCCAGCCATGCCATCATCAGCATAAATTGACCTTAAAAAATCACCAAGTGAAACCCACGGAGATGTTTCAGGACCAGTTGCTTCTGGATCATACTCTTCCACGACATCTTCACGCGTCATTCGAGGATGGAAAAGCCACTCTTGCGGTTTTGGAATATAGGTACCCTTTTTGAGTTCATTTGGGCGAGCTTTGTAATGGAATTTAGCTTTAGCCAGTTCCTTTAGGATTACATGCCAAAGTTTACCGTCCACTTCGAACTTGCCCTCTCTTATGAGCTGGAACACGTGATCTACATGAGCTTGGGCAGAATATTCAGGGGTTTGAGCAGCTTCTGTAGCTAGTCGAGCGGTCTCATTTCGGCCCTCTACGACAGGAGAAGGCTCCTCTGCAGGCGCTTTTATGGCTAGAGGAGCGAGCGGTGCTTGTGGAGGATGGGTATCTAGTCCTGGATTAGAACAGCCCAAGGCTAGGGCGAGAGCAGCTAAGGGAAGGCGAGATGTCATAAGACGAATGTTTAAATAGACTAGCTTAATTTAACATAAAAAAGGGGATAGGTCAAATAAAACTACGCTGCGGGAGTATAAAGGTGATGACGGGAATCTGCCATATTCTCTCGAATTAAAACTCATCTACCCTAGAAGCTTACTTTGCATTATAATTCAGCCATGACAGAATTTTTAAGCTTTTTTGCCGCCCTCCTCCTCTCTGGTGGAGCCAGTTATTTCCTCACTCGGAATCGGAGCGAATTGGACGGGCAGAATCCTGAGGAGATCACTTTGGAAGCAAAACAAACGGCAGAATCGATCCGGCAAGAGTCCAAAGCCTCTATCAAACGCATTCAAGAAGCCATCGAAAGAGAGGAACAAGAAACAGAAGAGAGTTTACAAAAAATAGAGGCCACGCTTCTTCAAAAAGAAGAAATTTTAAAACGTCGCGAAGAACGGAATAAAACTCAAGAAGAGCAGCTCATGGCTCTCAAAAATGAAATCGCAAAGCTCAGCGCCGAACAAAAAAAACTACTGGACGAAAAAATCCAGCTCTTGAGTCAACAGAGTAAAATGACTCCCGAGGAAGCCTTGGAAGAAGCACGGAGCACGCTCACGAGACTGGTGACCGAAAATAAAGAAATGCGCAACAGTGCGATTTTGGATGAGCTAAAAGAAGATGCTCCACGTCATGCAAAAGCTATCCTACAGGTCATCATTCAGCGTTTAGGAGTGAGTAGCAGTGTGGATAAAAACAATACCAGCGTAATGATCAAAGACGATAAGTTTAAAGGTTTATTGATTGGAAAAGCCGGAACCAATGTGATTTATTTCGAAAGTCTCCTCCCTGTTTCTTTAATTTTCAACTTGGGTGATCCGGAAACCTTGCATGTTGGAGGAGTGAATCTCTTTCGAAGAAACATCGCTAAACGGGCCATTGAAAAATTACAGGTACGGGCAAAGAAAACAGGAAAAATTGACCACGAGATGATCAAAGCGGCAGTAGATGAAGCCGATGCAGAGCTGATGGCGCTTTGTGATAAAAAAGGAGAAGAGTCGATTCGTCTCATGGGTTTGGATCCCAAACAAATGCCCGCGGAAGTGGTGAATTACACAGGGCGACTCTATTATCGGACCAGTTATGGGCAAAATGTGACGGGCCACTCCAACGAGATGGGTTTTGCAGCACGTATGTTGGCTGAAATGATTGGACTCAGTCAGCCGGAGCTGGCGATGCAAGGGGCCTTTTTCCATGACATTGGGAAGGCGATCGACCACGATGTGGGAGGTGCCCATGATGATTTGTCTAAAGAAATTTTAGAAAAACACCATTTTGACCCCATCATTGTCCACGCGGCTTTTGCTCATCACGATAAAGTGCCTTGCGAAAGCCCGGAAGATTTTTTGGTTAAAGCCGTGGATGCTATTTCCGGAGGAAGACCAGGTGCGCGTCAAGAATCCGTGACCAACTATTTTGAGCGCATCCAAAAATTGGAAGAAGCGGCGCTTTCTTTCCAAGGAGTAAACAAAGTATTTGCGATGTCCGCGGGCCGTGAACTTCGCCTGATTGTAGACAAAGACCACATTCAAGATGGAGACATGTCCACCCTTGCTCAAGGGGTAGCGGATAAGATTGAAGAGGAGGTGGCTTTCCCTGGAGTGATCAAAGTGAACTTGATTCGCCTCACTAAATCCGTAGACTATGCGCGTGAAAAGCCGGCACGGTCCATGCGTTAACACCAAAAATCATGTCTGAAGACAATAAAAAATCAACCGTCGATAAAATCATCATGGGGGCAATCATTGGCACGGCAGTGGGCTCGGCGATCGGTTTAAGTTTGGCTCCTAAAAAAGGAAAAGAAACACGAGAAATTCTAGCGGAAAAAAGCAAAGATTCAGTGGCTTACGCCAAAGAAACAGGTTTTGGATTTGTGCGACTCATTAAGCTTATTATTAAACGCTTTTTATTCGGGAAGAAGAAAGAGCCTGCATCTCCACAAGTAATGAAAAACATTCCTAACGAGATGGAGATTTTTCCTCCGAAGCCCAGCAATAAAGAGTGATCGATTTCCCTATCATGAAAAAACCATTCCTAAAATTCGTCCTCTTCGGAGGAGCCACCGCTTTTATTATCGGATTAGTGGCTTTGGGCTACACCTACTCCACTCGCCCGGAATCTGATTACGCCACGAGGCTTTCTGTGGATGGCTTTTCTGAGCTCTATTCCACTCGCTACTCGAGTTTTGAAGAATGGGATCAGGCGGTAAAAGAGTGGGCTTCAGCACGTTTATTGGAGCCGCTCGTTCTCAGTTCTGAACGGGGAGATTTTGTCGTTACACTCACTGCATTGGGAGTAGAACCCGATTGGGCAGCCTTGGATGAAGAGCTTAAATTCTATATGGAGGAAAGTAGCCGTCTTGAAAAGCTACAGCTCTACTTCATTGGAAGCTCGGTGAGTATTCCTCTTAAAATAGATCCATTTAAGCTCGAGAACACTTTAGCCTTTTCCGGCTTTGAACAGAGCGAAAAAAATGCACAATTCACTTATGAAAACGGGACGCTTTCCATCATCCCCCAACAATTGGGCTACCAAATTCAAACAGAGCCCCTTCTTGATTTTTTGAATGAAAGTTTAACAGCTCCCGCTTCCTTCACGCTCACCTTGCAAAGCAAAGAACCGGAGGTTCTGGATCAAGAATTGGAGAATCTGAGAGCAACGGTTGAACCGCTGGCATCTATGGAACTCAAGTTAAAAGATAGTTATGGAAATGAATGGACACTCACCATCGCCGAATTCGGATCATGGATCGTTCCTGCGGAGCCAGCTTTAGAAGCCACGACGGTCCAGAGTCCTAGCTGGACTTTAGAGGAAGCGGCCTTCATTAGCTACGCGGAAGCCGTACTTTCTCCTGAGGTGGAAGAGGATCCACAAGGGGTGGTGATCACCGAAAATCCCGATGGGACCTATTCCTTTGAAGGAAGCGCACGTTTTGGAAAAGAATTGGATAAAACCTTGCTTAAACAAAGCATCGAAACCGCTCTTCAAACGGCTCAAGGAGAGGAAGCCATTCCCCTGCCGATCATAGAAATAGAACCCAATATCACGGTACCCGATTCTCTCAAGGCGCGAGGAGTCACGGATTTAGTAGGGATGGGCTACTCGGATTTCAGTGGCTCTCCTTATAATCGTATTCACAATATTAAAGTGGGGATCGATTTGTACGATGGCCTCATCATTGAACAAGGCGCAGAATTTTCTTTCATGGAGCATATGCCTGCCGTGAATGCAGCCAATGGATTCCTGCCCGAACTCGTCATCAAAGGGGATGAGACCATTCCCGAGTACGGTGGAGGACTGTGTCAGGTTTCTTCGACCATGTTTCGAGCGGCCCTTTACAGTGGACTTCCTATTACAGAGCGCCGTAATCATTCTTATGCCGTAGCCTATTATGCGCGTCCCTTCGGTTATGGATTAGATGCGACTATTTACGATCCCGCACCGGATCTTAAATTCGCTAACGACACCCCCGCAGACATTTTAGTGCAAGCCTATATAGATGGAAACAGCGCCTACTATGTATTTTACGGAACCAACGATGGAAGAACGGTCAGCATGGATGGCCCTTACTCCTACAATTATCGCTCTATCCCTCCGGCAGTAACCACCTACACGTCCTTACTTTCTCCAGGAGTACGCCAACTGGAAAGTTATGGCCACACAGGTTTCACTACCGACTGGTACAGAACGGTTACTTACGTCACCCCCACTCAAGAACAACTGGATGATCCTAGCTTCTATGTGAGCCCTTACATGGAAGCAGCGAATGGAGTGAAAGAACTCATCCGTTCGATATATGAAGCTCGTCCTGCCAAGTATTTAGAGGGAGAAGCAGGAGCCGTGGAAGAAGCACCCTCTACGGTGGAGGGCTAAGCTCTTGCTGAGGCATGAAGATCTAGAGGCGGGCTTTAATTTCTTCATTGTAAGGGTCCAGCTCCAAAATTTCTTCTAGCTTTAAACGCGCCTCCTCCTTACGTCCCAAGCGCTCATAGTAGTCAGCGAGGATCAATTTGAGTTCCATGTCTTTAGGCTTCCGTCGGGAGGCGTGCTCAAAATAATGCAGCGCTTTATCATCTTGCCCTAATTCAAAATAAACCTGTGCCAAACTTTGCAGCCGCTCCGCACGGCGATCATCCAAGGCGATGGCATTTTCGTAGGCCTCAGCCGCTTCAACCAATCGTTGTTGCTGGTACAAAGCCAAGCCCAAGTTGCTGAAATAAACCGGGTCTTGTTTGAAATTCACCAGTTTTGAAAAATAAAGTTCAGCCCCGCGGAAATTCCCCAAGCGTAAATACAAAAGCCCCAGTTTGTGATGAGCATCAATATGCCCCGTTTCATTGGCGATGACCGCTAAAAGTAAGCCTTCGGCTTCGGCCAGCTCTTCGGGAGCCGCAGAGCCACGGCTCATCAAAAGCTCTGCACGAGAGTAGCTTTTGCGTACACTTCCATCCAGCTCAGGCAGCGCTTCCTGCCCAGACCCGCTAGGCTCAGAAGCATCGAGGGTGTCCATGGATTCCTCAAGAGCTTCCCTTTGTAAGCCATTTTGGAAAATAAGATCTTTTCGAGTGAGACGAAGACGGCGTAAAAAAATAATACCCATCGCGAATCCGGAAGAAAAAAGGAGGAACCAGGGAATCATGGAACAAAGGTTAAAAGGAGATTTTCGAGCAGTAGTTTTGAATTCACATTGTTTCTAAGGGCTAGTTTAGCATTTTCTGTGCGTTCAAGCACGTCGATCAAATCCAGATGCGCTAAAGCTTGGGGTTTGGAGTGGCTCAAGAGCCAGCCTCGTACTCGACGAATTAAGATGTCCAAGAGCTCAGGGAGTAATTCACTCCCCTCATATTTCCGCACCAAAGCAAAGATCAAAGAGCTACGAGGATTTTCAATCGCTCCACTTAAGTCGCGAAACAAGCTTTCATGAGCATCCAAATAAGCGGGATCGTCGCGCAGGCGAATGAGTTTACCCGGGCGTCCTAAAGCAAAAAACAAGAGGCGATCTTTTAAAGGATGTTCTTCAATTAAATTCAGCATTTCCTCTTCTGGAACAGAGTGAAAAAAATGCGTTTGTACGCGCGAACGAATGGTGGGAAGCACATCTTCTTCACGGTGAGCGGTGAGGAAAAAAACCGTGCCGGGGTGCGGCTCCTCCAGGGTTTTAAGCAAAGCATTCGTGGCTTCCGGTCGGAGTCGAGCCATATTTTCCAAAATCACAATCAAATAAGGGCTATGATGCCCCTGCCCCAATCGTTCCAGCATAGAACGAATCGTTTCGATGGGTAAAGATTCCCCGGCATCCAAAAACAATAAAGTATCTGGATCCAAACCCCCTAGAATCTGACGTTTGATCAGGATTTTTTGGGCATCACTCTCTTCAGAACTTCCTTGAAGCAAGACCGCCAGAGCCAAAGCGGTTTTGGTTTTTCCCAGCTGCTCCGGGCCCAAAAATAAATGAGCATGATGCAAACGATGAGCTTTTGCATCCGCTTCGATTCTGCGGAAAATATTTTGATGCCCAATCAACATAAGAGTCGGATTTCAAATAAAATTTAAAGGTGCTTGAGCCAATAAGGTTCTTGTCGTACCAATAATTCTCGAGCCTCTTCAGGATTTTTCATGCACATTTTAACCAGATGTTCCATCCGCACTCGATTTTGTGACCCTTTTGCCAAAACCACATCATGCTTATCCAAAATATTACTTAAAAATTGCCCGGCTTCTTTCGAATGTTTAAAAACATGAATCATAGAAGCAGACATCCCTCCACGCTGAGCGCCTTCAGCTAAATCTTGGGCCCGTTCACCCACGGCCAAAAGCATATCCGCTTTTTCAGCCACGAGTTTCCCGATTTTAATGTGTTCACTCACACTGAGCTCGCCCAGCTCATTCATGGTCCCCAGAGCTGCAATTTTTCGTCCAGGAAATAGGCTCAAAATATCTAAGGCCGACTCTACGGTATCGGGCGAGGCGTTATAAGTGCTGTCTAAAATAAGAGAGCCATTTTTCCCTTTGATTTTATTCATACGGCCGGGAGGTAAACGGTAGTCTTCTAAAGCTTTTTGAATAGCATTCCAAGGCATTCCATTCACCAATCCCACCGCAATGGCGGCGAGCACTAAAGTCACATGAGCTTCCCCCAAAATATGAGGGAGTTTCACCAGAAATTCTTTGCGGTCGTAGTTTAAAGTGAACAAGAGTCCCTCGGTACTTCGTTCAATGGCGCTCGCTCTCAAATCCGCTCCGTCCTCGGTCCCAATAGTTACGGTATGGGCAGGCAAGTGACCTTTAAGTTGTCGAACAAAAGGATCATCGTGATTCAAAATCACCCATCCTCCGGGAGCTACAGCCACAGCGGCTTTCGATTTCTCTTCATAGACCGCCTGTCGATTCGCAAATTGCCCTTCCCCAATATGGACATTCTTAACGTTCAAAAAAACCATAATATTCGGGGTGAACACTTTTAAGATTTCATCCATATCTTTCGGTTTATCTACGCCCATTTCCAGAACAAGCATTTGGTATTTTTCTGGTTTTTTAAAGGATTCCCGAACGGCCTGCCAAAAGATCCAAAGCCAGGAGCCCACTGCTCCATACCCTGTTTTTAGGCCCAAAATAGTGAGAACGGTGCCAAATTCGGAGTTTAGATTTTTTTCGCTGCGTCTCACGCTAAAACGCCTTCCAAGCACATCGGCTATAGCATCTTTTGCGCCCGTTTTCCCCACACTCCCCGTGATTCCAATAATAAGAGGGCGAATTTGCTTAAGCCGCCGCTTGGCCAGATATCGAAGGAACTGAAGTGCCCATTGTCGTAAAATGGCTTTCATAAGAGGTAAATTGGATGCCAAAACTCTAACAGAAAAAGCCCTTGCACACAATAAAGTTGACTATTTTACGGAAGATGTTAGGATGCGTGCCTGGTAATCTTTGTTTAAAACATGAATAAATATGATGGCAACGAGGCAGATAAAGGCCCTCAGGGTGAAGGTGGTGGGCATGAGTCGCCAGGTGCAGATAGGGGAGGTCTAAGTGTTAAAGAGATTGAGCAATTACAACTGGATCTGGCAGTATCAAGAGTCGAAACCGGCATCTTAGTCGTGTTCCTAACAGCCATTCTTTTAAGTAATGTTAAAATCGAGGTCGATGTCAATACCCTTGATGAAGGCTCAGATCCCTCTGCTGCAGCTGCGCCTTGTCTTCCTAATAACGGTCATCTACAACGCTTGCAAATACCAAGTATAGACAAGCTGGAGTTACCACCGGATATTTCTGATGCCGGATTGATTTTTTTTGCATCCGCTCCTACGGATCTTAATCTTCGTACAGATACTTTGATGTCAAATAGGGACATTTCACGATTGCTTTTTAATGGCCAAATTCTGGGCTTAGGCGTTTCTATTGGGCAGGATTGGAACGGCTTAGAACAACGTTTCTACCATTTTACTCTACCGAGTCCATCGAATGGGGAAGTTTTGGCAGGTCAAACAACAGATGCCATGCGATCTATGGGGTGGATTGAAGTTTTAAATAGTTTGATGGATACGTCAAAGCTGCAAGATAGTGAATTAAAGAAATACCTCCATTGGTTCTATAGAAATAGGGTTATCAGAAATGATACAAGCTCAGTAGAACTTGACCAGGATAAGATTGCAATTGAGAGGGATAGTAGCGGAAACCTGACTTCTATTCGATACACCGGTCAAAGTACCTCCATCATTTTTAATGAACTGAGAATTGACTCTACTGTTCCCGAGACCAGTAGAGAAGCCAATCGATCCTATGAAAAAGTAGCTAGGCCAATGATGGCTCAGGATGGAAGGCTACTTTTATGGCTTGGCGTCGAACAGGACCTGTTGATTCCTGAAAGCTTACTTAAGCCGGCAAATGATTTGTTGATGAATTTTGATTTAAGAATAAAAGGCAGTCAAGAAAGGTTTAAAGGGAGTGCATCGTTATTATCTGATTCAATGCGTCATTATTTTGAAACACGAAATAATGGACAAGTGATGCAGTATACCCAATATGGAAGTCAGCAAACAAGCACTATGGGTTGGGCTCATTTTGTAAACCCTCAGGACGAGATGGCTAAGTGGATTATAGGTGAAATTGTTGATCCAAACATGAATGCATGTGAAAAGGCAAATGAGATCAGGACCTTTTGGCAGGAGAACACGGGTTATGAGATTGAATACAATGTTGAGGTGAATCGTCCTATGGGGGCTTCCTTACTAGGAGCTGAACCAGGAGGGGATTGTAACAATTCGGCTATTGGGCTGGCCACCTTATATAAAGCTGCTGGTCTTGAGGCCGCACTTGTTTTTGCGGATACAGATCCTACTAAGGTTGACTCATCAATGGTATATTCAAGCCATCTGTTAACGGCGCTTTCTGTGGATCAGCTAGGCCAAAATTGCGCTACAGCGGGTATGTATGGGACGGATGACGGTAGAACATGGGTACTTTCTGAACCCCAGGGTGATCTTCTTATCGGAGAATTCCCATTAGAGGATCAACTTACAGTGCGCTTCATTGAGCCTATTAAGTAATTAGGGTTAGCTCTGCAAATAAAAAGCCCCGTCAGGGGCTTTTTATGATTGAGATGAAACAAAATTTATTTCACGCTTTCCACGATCTTGTCGAAAACGGCAGGTTCGTGAATCGCCATTTCAGAGAGGACCTTGCGATCCAAAGCGATCATCTTTTTAGAAAGACGATACATGAATTGACTGTAAGAGAGTCCATGAGCTCGGACAGCAGCATTCACACGTGTGATCCAAAGGCGCCTAAAGTCGCGTTTTTTGCGACGGCGATGGCTATACGCATGCATGCCTGCTTTCATGACACGTCGCTTCGCTAGAGTGAAGAGACGGCCTGAGAGCCCACGATATCCCTTAGCGGCCTTCAAAATTTTGTTGTGACGACGACGTTGATTCGTCCCACGTTTGACGCGAGCCATGAGGTTCGGGGTTAAAGATTAGCGGACCTAAAGGCGAGGCATTTGCCAAGGTCCGGCAAAGAAATAAATAAAATAGAGAGATTCACTCAGAAGTGGACTAATTCCACAGAAGAGCTTTAAAACGCTTTTCATCCGCTTTGTTCACAACACTAGTGCGTCCGCCCATGGTTTTCTGACGGCTTGCTTTTTGATTAAGACGGTGACTATGAGCCGCTTTTTGCATGCGGACCTTTCCAGATCCGGTCACGCTAGCACGCTTTTTAGTTCCGGCATGAGTGCGTTGTTTTCCAACTTTTGCTTTTCCAGGCATTGTCGAGGGGGTTAAAAATGGCCAAGTAAGAACTTGTAGCCCATTTATCGTAAGGGAGAAAGGATCATGATCAGGCTGTTCCCTTGCCTTTTAGGCTCCTGATCAATCTTAGCCAGTTCTTTGAGTTGCTCTTTAGCATAATTCATTTTCTCATAACCAAGTTCCATATGTGTAACCTCTCTTCCGCGGAAAATCAAGCTGAATTTGAGTGAATTGCCGTCTTTGAGGAACTCTCTGCACTTGGACAATTTAACATCAATATCGTGTTTATCCGTTCGAATGCTCAAACGAACTCCCTTCATTTCGCCTCCCTTTTGATGCGCTTTCTGCTTTTGTTCAGCTTTGCGCTGACGGTACAAATGTTTTCCAAAGTCCATAATCCGGCAGACCGGTGGGAACACGGTGGGAGAAACTTCTACCAGATCCAAGCCCTGTTCTTTAGCAAGGGCGAGAGCCTTAGAAGTTCCCATCACACCCCCTTGTACGTCTGAACCGTCTTCGGCAATCAAGCGTACGGTTTGGGCACGAATCTCTTCGTTCTTGCGGAGTTGTTTAGCTATAAGTTTAAATTAGGAACGCAGGAATCTTAACAGATTGGAGCCAGAAGTCAACGGCCATTGAGCCTCTTGCCAAAAAAAGCCTCATCGTCCATGATGGGACCCTATGATCCGCTCAGTTAAAATTCTTAAACCCTAAAATATGTCTCTCTTTCTATCCACAAGAAGTCTTACCATTCAGAAGTTCACGCAAGGAGCGCTACTCCTAGTGGGCGGATTATTATGCGCCAGTTTTCTATCCGTAGCCCCGAGTTTTGCCAGCACCGTGCAAGACAGCATCCACACCAGTCTCCCCGTGGATATTCATTTAGAAGAGATCGTTTGGACAGAGGTCTTCGAAGCTTCTGAACCCTTTAATCTACTCAGTTTTACTGGAGCAGAGGGCTGGGAAGGTAGCATGGAAATTCGTTTTGAGCACGCAGGCGAATGGGGCGCATGGGTTCCCTTAGAGTTGGATCTGCACAGACGCTTCGACAATGAGTATGAAGCCATTGTTACCGACCTGACCACTCGTTTCCAAGTACAGCTCACTACGCCCAGTTCGGCTCTTCCCTTTCAATGGCAAGGAAACTTCGAGTTGATTGGTG
>CAZHKJ010000014.1:14205-19738 GCA_964533115.1 uncultured Candidatus Peribacteria bacterium
GTGGTCATGAAACCCCCGAATCCTCAGAAAAAATCAGGTTAAACAAAATCGATGCGCAGGGCCTACAAATCATCAGTCGATCAGAATGGGGTGCGGATGAAACACTCAGATACATTGCCCCTGAAGATTTTGTGGATTATCCCATCAACGATTCTCTTCTTGAAGAAAATTTAAAAATCATGAATGTAGAGTACAAAGACGAAGCGGGAAACACCCTCAATTGGCCTCTCCAATACTCCACTTCAGTCACTCGTTTAACGGTGCACCATACAACAACAGATCTCAAGCATTTGAAAGATCCCGCTGGCGCTGTACGCTCCATTTACTATTTCCACACCGTAACCAGGGGCTGGGGTGACTTAGGTTATCATTACCTCATCGCTCCCGACGGAACGATTTATAAAGGCCGTTATGGAGAAGACAACGTAGTCGCGGCCCATGCCAGTGGATACAACGTGGGGAATGTGGGCATTGTCCTCATCGGGCCTTACCACCGAGAACCTGTAGAGGGAGCGGCTTTCGACTCCTTGCTCAAACTTTTGATGGCCAAAGCCGAAGAACATGAGATCGACATAGATGCCACTTCACCTTATAAAGGCGTGGAAGTCGATAATTTAATTGGACACCAAGACGTAGGGGGAACACTTTGTCCGGGCATTCACATGTACGAACATTTAGATGAGTTAAGGGCGATTTTGGGCGCGGAGCAAGATATGAAGACGTCTGCAAATTATACAGTGGGTACCGACTTGATCGTTTTAGATCCACAAGAAGCTCAAAGGGTGGAGATATCCATTCAAAATCTCAGCGACACCTCATGGAATGGAAAAACCTACTTCGAAGTGGAAGCCGTAACGGATGCCCGCTTTTTAGCTCAATATCCGCAGGAAACCCTCAGCTTTTCTCAAAGCGTAGCGCCGGGAGCCAATGGAAAATTAGCTTGGCCTTTAAAATCCGATTGGGATGCAGGCTTAACCGCTTTTAAAATCACTCCCTATTGGAACGGACTCGTACAAGATGAAGCTTTCTTAGTGCCGGTCTTCGTACAAGAACCTTTTGTGAATTTTGAAGTGCTTGACCTCACCTATCCTCAAGTAGCCTCCGAAGGAACCAGCTTTACCGTAAGAGCAGAAATCAAAAACGTCGGAAATTTCACCTGGAATCACCCAGCTCATCCTGAAAGCAGCATTCAAATAGCCAGTGTAGATGCGGCTCAAGTGGGCTTGGATGATGCGTATCTTTCGGTAGCCACGCTGGCTACCATTACTCAAACAGTGGAAGTGGGGGAAACGGTAATGGTGGAATGGGAAGTGGATGCAGCGCAACTCACTCAAGGACAGCAATTTTTCCATGCGGAAATGCCGGAAGTCGAAAGCAGCATCAGCTCTCGCCTGCACCACCTCACAGTATGGACCAACCCTGAAAGTCAGGAAATCTCCATTGTGAACAAAGGGGAAGCGCGGGTCTTCCAAGTCGGTAAAGCGATAGGAGGGTGGATTCAGTTCACCAATCATACGAATCAAAGCTTAGATCTCACTCAAAACGACCTCCATTGGGTTGGGACGGTTCATTCACAAGGGGGCCTAATAGCAACAGATCTTGAAACAAGCTTTGCCCTTAAGGTCTTGGAGCCAGGGATGTCCACTCGTCTCTATTTCCGTTTAACGGCTCCCGATGAAACGGGGGAATACCAGATAGACTGGATGCCTATGCAAGGTGGTTTTGAAATTTGGACCACGCCCTTGATTTACGACTTTGCCATCGAAAACGGATGATCCCTCTGAGGCGTAAAACTCGAACCTGCACGATTGGAGCGGATCCGAGCCGCCAAGTCTGCGTTGGAAGTGAGCATCCGGTGGCTATTCAAACCATGTGCATGGGGAGAACCGAGGATGTAGACGCGATCGTTGCTGAAATCAAAACGGTGGAAGATAAAGGCTGTGACATCATTCGCTTGGCCATGCCCACTTTTGATGCGGTTAAAGCCATTCCTCTCATCAAAAAGCAAATCAAACTGCCCATTGTTGCCGATATTCATTTTGATCCTCGTTTAGCCATTGCTGCTCTCGATTACGGAGCGGACAAAATTCGCATCAACCCCGGAAACTTTTTTGATCGTTCTTATTTGGAAAAAGTCATCACTCTGGCCAAAGAAAAAAACGCTGCCATCCGCATTGGAGTGAATGCCGGTTCTCTGGAAAAAGATTTATGGAAAAAACATGGCGCGCCTACGGCAGAGGCGCTCGCCGAGTCTACCCTGCGTTGGATGGATTTCGTTGAAGAGTTCGGGTTTTATAATTTTGTGGTGTCCATCAAGAGTGAACGAGTGCCCGTGATGGTAGAGGCCTATCAACGCTTCGCCAGCGCTACGGCCAATCGTTCAGATGCTCCTCCCCTTCATTTGGGAGTGACTCACGCCGGTTTGCTGATTCCTGGGGCGGTCAAAAACGCTATGGGGATTGGAGCCCTTCTTATGCAAGGGATTGGAGATACGATTCGCGCCTCCATCACAGATGATATTGAGAAAGAAGTAGAAGTTTGTAAAAGCATTTTAAAGTCGCTCGGAATCTATGGAAAAGAGCCGGATATCATCGCTTGCCCCACCTGTGGACGCATCGAAGTGGATCTAGAAAAAATGGTGAAGGAAGTGGAAACGGCACTGGCTCATCTCAAGAAACCCGTACGCGTCGCGGTGATGGGCTGTGTGGTGAACTCGGTAGGAGAAGCAAAGGAATCGGACTTCGCTATTGCCTCAGGGAAGCACGCCGGCGCGCTCTATTACAAAGGCGAACTGTACAAGGCCAATGTGCCGGAAGCAGACTTGGTGCCCGAGCTGCTGAAGTTAATTGACGAGAAGGCAAAATAGTGTATAATAGCAATATAGATCATTAACCTTTTTATTTATGTCAGATAGAGAACCACCAGAACTTACAAGAAAAGAACGCCAAGAACGCCAAGAACAATATGAAGAGAATTTAAAATTTGCAGAACATTTAGCACACTTAGAGGTAATTCTTATTCAACATTTTGAAAAAAAAGAGTTTTGGCTGGATGGTATTTTCGTTAAATACACAGATGAGGGAGTGCAGCTAACCCTTGAGGATGGGAGCCAGCTAAGTTACAGTGCGCAGTCTACGCCGGAAGAGAAAAACGAACTGCTGGCAAAAATGCTTGAAATAAATGAGCTCATGAAGGCTAGGGTTGAAAAAGAAATAGCTCTTGCGACGGCGCAAGGGTTGAATACAAGGAGGCTGGATGACCTGAGCTTGTTGATCTCACAAAGACCTGGGGAGAATATACGGGTTGTGAGGTTAAAAGACATCCCTAAATTGAAATGGGAGAGAACTGGAGGAGAGGGAGTGAAGAGCCTCACAGGGGCAACAGGAAAGGCAGCACTGGAGGCATTACGTCAGGATGAGAAATAAATAAAAGCATGGACCTAGAAAAAATCAGATGTCAAAAAAAATCGCCCTCTTCGGCTCCACTGGCTCCATCGGTAAACAAACGCTGGAGGTGCTTCGCGCCTTCCCCGCTGACTTTGAAGTAGTGGGCCTCACGGCATTTAAAAATGCGGAACTTCTTGCCGAGCAAGGCAAGGAATTTTTGCCACTACCCTTGCGCGGGCAGGCTTTTTTAGCACCCGATTCGCAAGAAATCAAAATCCTGGTCGATCAAGCGGATTTCATCATTAACGCCGTGCCTGGTTTTGGCGGGCTGACCATTTCATTGCAAGCCATAGAGGCCGGGAAAATTCTCCTCTCCGCCAACAAGGAATCGCTCGCCATCGCTGGGAAATTTTTGCGGGAATTGGCCGCAAAAACAGGGGCGGAAATCCGCCCTCTCGATTCAGAAGCCTCGGCCATTTGGCAATTGATTCATGAGCACCGTTTAACGATGCCCAAGCTTAAAAAGACCATCACTTCTCTCACACTCACCTGCAGCGGTGGCCCCTTTTATGGGAAAACTCGCGAGCAGCTCCAGCATGTCACTGTGGCGGAAGCTCTAGCCCACCCCACTTGGAAGATGGGCCCTAAAGTCAGCATCGATTCCGCCACTCTCATCAATAAAATTCTGGAAGTTTATGAGGTGCATCATCTGTTTGAGGTGCCTCTCAAAGACATTCACATTGTCATTCATCGGAAAAGCCTGGTGCATAGCATGGTTCATTTGAATACGGGGGCGACTCAAATGCACATCACGCAAAACGACATGCGTCTGTTTATTTCATACGCTCTTCACTATCCCAAACAGCCCAAATGCCCCTGGCCGATTCAGAGATCCCGAAAAAGTGAGATGGATTTTACTCCACCCGATCTAGACACCTTTCGTCCACTGGCATGGCTTAAATGGCACGCCGGGAACCCAAACTTCCCCATCATTTTGAACGCAATGAATGATCTTGCTGTTGAACAATTTCTATCAGGAAAGCTTTCTTTTCTGGGCATTTATGATTTTATTGAAGCTGGACTGAATCGCCATCTTTGGCAAGTACCTCCTCAAAATCTTGAAGAATTGCTGGCATTTCACAAGGAAATCGTAGACACTGCGAGAAAAACGGATTAATTCCCTTTCTCGCATAAATAATGAACATTGCTATTCTCCTTGCAGCCGGTTCCTCATCTCGTGCTGGACAAGATAAACTGTGGGCAGACATCAATGGAAGACCTCTGTGGACACTCGCCTACGAAACGCTTCACGCTCATCCGCAAATGGATCAGATTTTCTTGGTGGTACGTGAAGGAGAAGAGTCACGCTTTTTCCCCTTTCTAAAAACAAAAACACAAGTTGTTTTAGGAGGCGCGACTCGTATGGATTCTTTTCGACGAGCGCTCACGCATTTAGCTCTGCAAGCCAGCGACATCATTTTAGATCACAATGCAGCAAATCCACTTTTAAGCGCGGAGGAAATATCTGCCGTCATCGAAACAGCCAAAAAAGAGGGAGCCTGCGCCGTAGCCCACCCGATTGTAGACACCGTATTGGCCGTAGAAGGGACTCAAGCGCTCAGTGCTATCCAGAGAGAAAGGCTTCGTCTCATGCAAACCCCTCAAGCGGTGCAGGCAAGCCTCTTAAAGGATTTGAATTTTCAGGACGCTAGAGTCAGTGAGGCAACAGATCTCACTACAGCCCTAATGACGCTCACTCCCGTTCAGATTCTTCCCGCTCATCCTCTCAATAAAAAAATCACTTTTACCCAAGACATCGAAAATCTTCGAGCGCATTTTCTTGCGAATGCCCAAAGCTACTTGGGGGAAGATTCTCATCGATTCTCAAGGGATGGACAGCTCACTTTGGGAGGCCTCACGGTTTCAGAATGTCCAGCCATGGAGGCTAACTCGGACGGAGATGTGATTTTGCACGCCCTGGGCAGAGCCATGGCTCAGGCGCATGGGGAGAATTTTTCAGAAAAAGCGGATTTCCTCTGTGCAGCGGGAGAAAAACGCAGCAGCACTTACTTTGAAAGCTACCAAAAAGAGCTCCTGATCCACAGCGTGTCCATCAGCTTAGAAGGGGCAAGGCCCAAAATCGACCC
>CAZHKJ010000015.1:0-2389 GCA_964533115.1 uncultured Candidatus Peribacteria bacterium
TCATTGTAATAACTGATGACTTCTTCACTGTTTAAAAGCATTTCGCGGTCTTCGATGATGAGTTTTGCTTCAGCAATGGGCTGGAAGAGGAATATGGCCAGAGCAAAACTGGAGAGAATGGCTTTACTTGTTCTATTGCGCATGTTTTGTATAAGGTAAGTGTTGCCTCCTTAGTCTACTCTTTTGCTGAGTGATTTCAATGAGCATTTATAAAATGCCTTGGAAGCCCGGTGTATTTTTGTAGTATACTTGATTTAGTCCTCCCACGTTCATCCTTGCTCAAAATGTCTATTGCTTGCCCCGTTCCTTCCTTTCAAACTCCATTTAAAGTGACGGTTATTGGTGCCGGCAATGTGGGGGCTACCGCTGTTTATGCCATGCTGATGGATGGCACTCCATCCGAAGTGGTTTTGCTGGATCGTAACAGAGAAAAAGCGGAGGGTTTAGTGCTAGATATGGAACATTCTATGGCTTTTTTGCATGCGACTAAAGTGCGTGGTACGGATGATTATGCGGATGCTCGGGGTTCTCATTTGGTGGTGATTACGGCAGGCGCTCGGCAGCAAGAAGGGGAAACGCGACTGGATTTGATTGCTAAAAATCGTGTCATTATGCAGGACATTGTTCCTCGTATTATGAAAGTGGCGCCTAAAGCGATTCTTCTTGTGGTGAGTAACCCGGTGGATGTGCTTACGTATGAAGTCTATAAACTTTCTAAGTTGCCCTGGGGTCGTGTGTTTGGGTCCGGAACGATGCTTGATACTGCACGTTTTCAATTCCATTTGGGGGAGGCCTTGTGTCTGAACCCCAAGAGTGTAGAGGCTTTTATTTTGGGGGAGCATGGAGACACGTCTTTTCCTGTTTGGAGTAGTGCAAATGTGGCTGGCAAGCCTCTTGCTCAGTTTGAGGGTTTTTCAAAATCGATGGCCAATCGAGTTTATAAAGACACGCGTGAGGCAGCCTATCGCATCATTCATGACGTGGGGTACACCTGTTATTCCATTGCTACTGTGATCAAGGAAATCATGGTGCATATTTTTCAAGATTCTCGCATTGTTCTCCCGCTCTCGGTGCCTCTTGAAAAAGGGCATGAATATTATGGAGTGACGGGAATGGCTCTCAGTGTTCCTTGTGTGCTCGATAGCTCTGGGGTGAGCCGAATGGTGGCTATTCCGCTCAATTCGGTTGAGAAAAAAGCCCTTAAGAAATCAGCGGATGCTTTAAAGCTCACCCATAAAAAATGAACGCATTTTTATGGATCGGTCTTTTCGTGCTCCTTACGCTCAGCTTGCTTGTTTTTGTTATGGTGAAACGGGATGCGCAAGCTTATCTAGAGAGCCAAATTAAGGTTTTGGGCAAAGAAAATAGCCATTATTTTAATATTAATGGGGTGAAAAGACTCTTTATTTTTTATGCTTTTAGCCTTGTATTGATTCTAGGATTTTTTCTTTTTTACGCTCTTTTTGCTTATGAATTTTGACTTTAAAAAACTGAGTGAAAATGAGGCCGTGGTTAGTGTGTTAGGGGATCATTGGGTGGTTTTTTTGTCCCCTTTCTCTTTATACTTTGTTGGAAATGCGTTGGGAGTTTTTTTGCTGATGCTTTCAGGAAATCTGGAGGGGCTTATGAGCGTGATTTTTTGCTCGCTATCTATGCTCGTGCTTTTGGTGACTCAGCATGCGTTTTTTATTGCTTTGATCTCGCTCGAGCTTTCTACTCGAGCTTTAACGAGTGAACGGGTGATTGATTTTTCTTTTTTGCCTTACGTGCGTCACGACATGTCTTACATCAATATCCGCGACATCAAAGAGGTCGAAAAGAAACAAAGAGGAATCTTGCGTAATCTATTGCATTACGGAGACGTGGAAATTGTATTAACGTCCAGTTCTAAGCCCATTTTGTTCCGTTCTTTGCCCTACCCGGGCCGTTTTGTGGACTTAGTGAGTCGGCTTAAACGAGGACGAGTGGACGAAGAGCTTTGAATCGCTCCTGAGAGCTAGGCTTTTACTTTGACGATGGTCGCGACATCATTAGGATCGATGCTGGCTGCATCAACGTCTGCGGTAGCCACAATCATGTATACGGATTTTTCGTTGTCCATGAATGCGCCCAAACTTCCCAGCGCTCCCACTACACCTCCGCTGTCTTTCATTTGATCGTTTTTTGATTTCATGAGCTCGAAGGGGAGAGTGAATTCCACTTTCTTTTCCTCACCTTCTTTGATGTCCATTACTTTGCTGATTTCCATCTCTCCCAAGGTGAACTCTTTTTTAATTTCTTGACCTTCTTTATTTTTCTTTGAATATTTTTCATACATTCTTAGCTTTATTTTATTCACTTTTTGATCACTTTTCCCTATTAGAAGGACGCTTCCTTTGATTTCGGTGTC
>CAZHKJ010000015.1:2399-4626 GCA_964533115.1 uncultured Candidatus Peribacteria bacterium
TTAATTGAAATCTTTTTCCAATAATTCTTACATTAATCTCCTGACCTTCTTTATTGGTCCTTGAATATTTCTCACCAATTCTTAGCTTTATTTTATTTATTTTTTTGGTCGCTTTTCCCTACCAAAAGGACGCTTCCTTTGATTTCGGAATCTGTTTCTTTAAAGCTTTCTGGCACTTCAAGTTTTACTTTAACGGTTCCAATCCCGAAAAAGAGTTTGATTTTCTTGAGGAATTTTTTGATGGCGTTCATAGATAAAAGGCTTGTTTGATATTAAATATGCCACTATTTTACGCTCTTCTTTGACTCCGTGTCAACGGCAAGCTAGCTCTTGTGCTTCACTTCGACTCCGTGTATAGGTTTACTCAGTTTTAAATTTTTTCTATGCACTATTCTTCTCGTCTTTTTAAAGGAGCCCTTTCTTTTTTTAGTGTGCTTCTTCTTTTGGCTCAGCCCTTAGCCAGCGTGCAAGCTTATGCATCCGACAATGTGTCTTCTGTGGTTCAAATTTATGCAATCACCTACGATGAGGCGGACGAGGTGAGCGAGGTGTGGACGGGTACAGGGTTTTTTATCAGTTGGGATGGGGCCATCCTCACCAATTATCATGTGATTCAGGGGGCTGACACGGTATTTATTTGTACGATTGAGACTGCAAAAGACACCCCTAGCTGTGACTATACTGCTGCTGTTCTGGCCGTGGATGAATATTTGGATATTGCGTTGCTGTTTCCGGACTACACTATAGAAGGAGACTATATTTATGACACGTTTGAGACGGACAGTTATATCCCTCTCTCTCCTTATTTGCCTGAACTGAGTGAGGAGGTTTACGTGCTTGGATACCCTGAAGCTGATTTGACTTCCAGTATTTCTGTTACCGATGGGATTGTGAGCGGATTCGCCGGGGATTATTTTGTAACGGATGCCACTATTAATCCGGGCAATTCAGGAGGTCCGGTTTTCAGCTATTATGATGATAAAGTTTTGGGTATTGCTACCGCTATTTCAACTGAAGGGCAGGGAGGTAATTATGGGTATGCCATTACGAATGGAGCTATTTTTGAATGGCTTTACTCCTTAGTGGATGCAGACATCCTCAATCAGGAATTTGTGGATGCTATGGCGGAGATCTCTCCTTTCACCGATCTCTCACCGGAAGATAATAATTATGTGGCTATTTCTAACCTGTATAACATGGGCATCGTTTCAGGATACCCAGATGGTAGTTTTAGGCCGGACAGCGAACTCAATCGAGCAGAACTGCTTAAAATCTTGATCGAAATGTATTACGGAACTCCTGACGAGACGGTTTATAAAAACTGTTTTGCCGATGTTGCGGAAGACTGGTATGCAAAATATGTCTGTTACGCAAAGGAACAGGGCTGGGTGAGTGGTTACTCGGATAACGCTTTTCGTCCTGCTAACTCTGTGAATAAGGTTGAAGCGTTAAAGATGATGTTGGAGGTTTTTGGCCAGGAAATGATTCCTGCGAATGGAGCGGTGTTTGAGGATGTCGTTTCAGGAGAGTGGTACTCTGATTATGTCAACACGGCAAAAGAGCTTGGTCTTCTTGAGGAAACAGGCAGCTACTATCCTGGCAATAACATCACTAGAGGAGGGGTGAGTGAAAACATCTATCGATTGATCATGTGGATCAATAATAATCAATAATGGACTTGAGCTTATTTAAGCTGGTTTGAGGGAAGGGGTTCTTTAACTCTCCCTCTTTCATCCATTCAAAATATTCTAGCTCTGTTTGTTTTCCGTTTAATGGGGTGTAGGCGTACCTCACGTGATAATTTTCTTCTAAATCAGTCAGGCTGAATATTTTAGGTGCTTCGTACTCTGTCACTTTGTAAAGATCCCAAACAGAATTTTTGCCACAATTTTTGTATTGAGTGCCGACTTTCGGCGGGAAGCCATCAGAAACTTCTTTTGTAATCGAAGCTATCCATAAGGGTGTGTTTTTCGGGTTTGTTGTGAATTCAAAAAGATCCTCAACGGTTCTGTTTATGATAACGGTGAGCTTGTTTTCTTGCATGTGTATTCTTTCAATGGTCGGAGTGGCGGGACTTGAACCCACGACCTCTTGGACCCCATCCAAGCGCGCTAGCCAACTGCGCTACACCCCGACGTACATAGGTTTTAGCAGAAAGGCCTCAGTCGAGCAAAGTTTTTAAACGTTTCATTCCCAGAAGAGCCATGAGGCTTTCGCCCAATATGGC
>CAZHKJ010000015.1:4636-18323 GCA_964533115.1 uncultured Candidatus Peribacteria bacterium
GCACCCTTTTTAGCAGATTTTAGATGAGACGGGAAGTGAATCGTTGACCTTTTATTGTTTCTTTCCTATCATGAGAGGGTCCTCCTAGCCTTTAAATTCCTCGTTTATGCCGTTCCCGCTTTTTGCCAGACGTTTTGCTGCCGCTTTTTTGTTTTTTGCGGGCATGCTTTCGGTGCTTTTTTCTTTTGCTCCTTCCGCAGAAGCACGATGTTCTTGGACGCGCGTGGTCTATGTGAACAGCAGTGTGGGAACCGATTACGGCACGGGCACTTGTTGGGGGACTAGCGCCAGCACAGCCTATAAGAGTATACAAGCGGCTTTGGATGCTCGAAATGCGCACTATTCTTCCAGCGACATCATTATTTATTTCCGTGGGAATGTGGATCAATCTATTGTGAACCCTTCGACTTCTTCTAATGATTTGACCATCCGAAGCTCCAGTGCCTCTTCTAAAGCGCTTCTCACCATTAAAGGTTACGGAGATGTGCTGGTTAAGGGTATGGATTTTACTGATAGCGGTGGGCTTAAAATCCATGATCAAAAGGGATCGGTGACGGTTGAAGACACCACTTTTACAGGGGCTTCTTCTCGTTTAGAGGTGAGCGATAGCCAGGATATTTATATTATGGATAATACTTTTGATTCCGCTTACGTATTTTTACGGGATAGTACAGGTTTAGTGACTCTCGATGCCAATCAATTTGAAGGGGACGCGTCCAAGACCGTAGGGGGCGAAAATTGGCATCTTGTGGCCCAAAATCTTACAGGAGGCTTTGATGTTTCGAATAACGAGATCAATAGTGCCTCGGGGAATGGATTTTATCTTTCTGATGTGGATGAGCTTGAGCTCACGGAAAATGCCGTGGATGGAAGTGGAGTGCTTTCGACCGGATTTTATTTACGTCGAGTGGAAAGCCCCCTCATTAAAGGAAATGATATTTTGGATCTAGCGTATGCCTTTAAGCTTTATGAAAGCTCCATTGCTTCGATGCAGTACAATGCGATGGATGCTTATACGGTGGATCTTTATGCGGAAGGTTCAGATTTTGATGACATTTTGATCAATGTTTTTGCGGGGGACGAAAGCAATATTCATTTTGTGGGAACGGATTTCGATGAAATCAAGCAAAATGCGATTTGGTCTCCTCACTATGGGATGATTTTTGAAGAGAAGGAGGGGGATTTTGATCTTTTACGAAGTGGGGAACTTTTTATTCACTCCAGTGAAGAATTGATGAGTGGGGGCAGTATTTTGGATAATGATTTTTATGACTCGGATTTAGCTATTGGCATGGTGGATTACCGTGTGGAAGCCATTTCTTCTAATCAATTCCGTGACGTGGAGGATGGGGTTTATGCTTATTTCTCTGAAATCAATCGTTTTGATGAGAATCATCTGAATCGTCTTTCTTCACTGCCTTCTACGGACGAAGCGGTCTATCTTTATGAAACAGAACTGAATAATTTCATTAGCAATTCCTTGGAAGATTTTGATACCGCCTTGTTTTTGCTGGAAAACTCTAGAATCGGTACTCGTTTTAGTCGTAATCTTTTTTCTGACAATGCCACGGCTATTTATCTAGAGAACTCTGATTTGGATGCACCTGTGGTGAATAATGTCTTCGCTTTTGGGGAGCATGCGCTGCATAGCTTTGGGGCCGATATGAATGGCTTCAGCTTCTCAAACAACACTTTATATGGCCAGTCCGATAGGCCCCTATACCTCTTGGGAACTTTTTTAAGCCCGGTCACTCTTGTGAATAATGTGTTTTCTGGATTTGATCCCTTGAAGCCTCCTTATGTCGCCAGTTTTTCTTCGATCGGCAGCTTGGACTACAATTTATACAATCATTCATTGGGAGCTCCTGTGTTTGAAAATAATGCCGGTACTTATATTCTTTCCTGGCTTCAAGACCTCGGAATGGAACAGCACGCTTATGAAGAATCGACTCTTAGCTTGGTCGACCCTTCCGGCGGGGATTTTCGTTTAGAGCCTTCTTCTTTGGCGGTGAATTCCGCCGACTCGGCGTATGCGCCTCCCATGGATATGAACGGAACCCTGCGGCCGGTGTGTTTTGTGGCTGATCGTGGAGCTTTTGAACGAGGCGGCTCTGTTTCTGAAGCCAATTTGGATGAGGATGGCGATGGGCTCTGCGGCTTTCAAGAAACCGCTTGGGGAACGGATTCATCTCAAGCCGATACTGACTCGGATGCTCTTTCCGATCATGAAGAGATTTATGAATATGGCACTTCTCCTACTAACGCGGATACCGATGGCGATGGATTTGATGATGCTGATGAGTTGATTGAGGGAACGGATCCTTTGGATGCGGCCAGTTTTCCTGATTTAACGGACACCGATGGCGATGGACTCAGTGACGGTCGCGAAGAGGCTTTAGGCACTTCTCCCACTAACCCGGACACCGACGGGGATGGACTCAGTGATTATGAAGAGGTGGTTACGCATCGCAGCGATCCTTTGGTGGCGGATATGGATGGGGACGGGCTAAATGACTATCAGGAGCTGATTGTTTATGGAACGGATGTGGAAAATACCGATACCGACGGGGATGGACTCAGTGATTATGAGGAGGTCGTTACGTATCGCAGCGATCCTTTGGTGGCGGATATGGATGGGGACGGGCTAAACGACTATCAGGAGCTGATTGTTTATGGCACGGATGTAGAAAATACCGATAGCGACGGTGATGGACTCACCGATTACGAAGAAGTTTTTGATTACGGTACGGACCCCAACGAGGAGGACAGTGATGCCGATGGACTCACTGATGAAGAAGAGATAACGGTATATGGGACCGATCCACTGGATGCCGACACGGATTCAGATGGCTTTAGTGATTTTGCTGAATCGAGTGCAGGCACAGACCCCCTGGATGCTTCGGATTATCCCGATGATTTGGATGGGGATGGAATGGATGACCTTTGGGAGAACAGCTACTCTTGTATGGACGCTACTGTTTCGGATGCCTCTACGGACGATGATGCCGATGGGGTTTCTGCCTTGGTGGAATACGGATTGGGAACGAATCCTTGTAATGCCGATACCGATGGCGATGGACTCGATGATTTATGGGAGGGAGTGACTTATAGCTGTACCGACCCTCTGACCGCCGATGCTTCTGCCGATGCCGATCTTGATGAGCTGATTCATTCGGATGAATATACTGAAGGCACGGATCCATGCAACCCGGATAGCGATGGGGATTTGTTTACCGATGGTTATGAAGACTCGGAACGAACAAACCCCTTGAGCAGCTCTTCTGCTCCTCGTTTGGATATTGACGTGACGGCTTATCAGCTTATTTATGGACGTGGCAGTTCTTCATGGACAACCAGTGGTTCTACCTCTTATACCTCTCTGCGTAGACTCCGGCTGTCTTTTGGGGCGAGCTATTGGATGGGATCTTACAGTCCTGATTACGGAGCTTTTGGTTTAAGTTATGAAGGCTTTTTGGGGACGGTTTTACTCGAAGACTGTGGCTCTAGTCCCACTACGTATGATCCTATTGCCGCTTCCGCCACTTGTACGACGATTCCTTTATACAGCAGTTCCAGTGCTCCCGACTCTCAAACCACAGCCATTGAAAGCTCTTCTCAATTGGAAGCGTGGTCCACTCTTTCTTCCTACTATACTTTCGAGGATTTTGATTGGTATAGGCCTTCTTATACCGGGACCGATAACTACAGCGCTTATAAAATCACGGTTACTTATTGAGGAGCTGTTTTGCTTGCTGCATCCCCCATGCGGCCATTTTTCCTTCCGCGAGAATAGCTCCTGTGAGGATCAAGGCCGTTTTGAGGGGAAGCTCCAATCCACTGTAAAAAACAGCGGCAAAATAAAGGCTGGCAAGAAGCAAAACAAAGAATTCTTCTCGCATCCATTTTCCATCTTTTTCTAGGGTGAAAAGCGTGAGAAAGGCCAGATCATAAAAATAGGATACAGCGGCGAGTACTAAGAGAAGCGGCAATATGAACCAATAGATGGGATCCAAGAATTCTTTTGAACTCACTAAACTCAAGCTCAAGGGAGCCAGCCATGTTCCTATACTTACCACGCCCACGGCCCCTATGAGCAAATAACGGTGTGCATTTTTATACAAGGCCCATGAGGCTTGGTGCTCGCCTTTGACGAGGTGTTCTTTGAGTTTTGGTAAAATGGAGAACATGAATAAAGTAGAGAGAAGGCTCACCATGGTGGCGATGCTTAAGCTCAGGTCGTAGAGGCCGTAGATTTTATCGCTGAGGATTTTTACAAGTAGGGCACTGGGAATGAAGCGAAAATATAAAGTATTGGAGAGGTTAATGATCCCAAAGGGTAAAGAAGTCCACAGCAGGCTTTTAATCAAAGGATAATCTAAACGCCATTCGGCCTTAATCACTTGGCTTGTAAAATAATAAGTGCTTATGGCCGTTGCGAGGGCTCCCGCCAGTGGCGCCATAAAAAATAAAGATAGAACGACGGGGTTCTCCTTAGATAAAAAGATGAGCAAGCTTATAGCTCCTAGATTGAAGAGTCGTCCCAGGAGTAGAGCCAGGGTTGAGCGCCCCATGCGGTAATGCACTTGCAAAACCCCGTTACAAATGGAGCTGATGTAGTCCAAAACCAAGCTGGCCATGAAGAGCAGGGTCCCGGCTAAAAAAATAGGATCTTTAATGAATAAGAGGGCATAAAGAGCGCCCACTCCAAAAAAGAGGAGGGCGGATCCTACTCTTAAAAATAAGGCATTGGCAAAGAGTTTTCCATCTTGAGGCCTTTCGGCTATTTTTCGGACGATGTTTCCAAACAGCCCTAAGTTGGCTGCGGTGGCAAAAAAGAGGGAGAATTCGGATATTTTACCATAGACTCCGTAATTCTCCGGCCCCAGGGCGTTGGTGAGGAGTTTAACCGCAAACAGTCCAATAAAAATCTGGCCGGCCTTTCCAGCTAATTGAACGAGCGTTGACCAAAGAATATCGCTGTCTATGCTTAATTTTTCTTTCAAAAATCGTATCATGAATTTGAAAGGGGAGCTTCTGTTGGGGGTAGAACTTCAATCCACTGTGCCGTGCCCCATTCAATGTTTTCATCGTGCCAGTCGTGGAGAGCTTCACGGATGACGCTCCAGTCGTACACATAATCTTCTCCGTTGCGGGTGCCTACGTCGTGGGTAACGACCTGCTGAGTATTGGCGTCGTAGCCTTTAATCACCAGCATGTGATAGACCGGGCCGCCGTTGCTGAAGTTAGGGTTGTTCAGCTTTTTGCCCGCAAAAGGAGCGACAATGAGATGACCCGATTGGATGCTTTTTTGCAGATCTTCAAAGCTTGGATTCTCTACGAGCTTGGTTTGGAGGCCATAGTTGGATTCAATCATCTGCACCGTTTGGGCAACCGTAGTATGTTCGTAGGCCCCAAATCTTTCCATTTGCCAGTCCACCAAACGAAGCAATTCGGCATTGAACTCTTCTCGAGTCCAGTTTTTTTCCAAATACAGATTCGCGACCAACGCAATACTGGCTTCTTCACAAGCTTCCTGCCAAGGATAATCCCAGTTTGAAAAAGGGGCTTGTGAATAAAAGCTGACTTGAATGTTTAAGGCTTCAGGGAGGCTAAAATTTTGTGAGGGAACGGCCTCGGTGCTTTCGGGTGCATCGTCATGGGGTTTATTCTCAATATCGGGTTTATTCTCGCTGGTACTTTCAGATGTATTTTCAATGAGGCTCTCCGTTTGAATGGACTCCCAAGATGTGCTCTCAGGAGCAGGGGGGCCTTCCAGTTTTTGGCTTTGCCACCTTTTATAGGCGACTAGGGAACTTGTCCCTAGCACACCTATAATCAGCAGGCCTACAGCTATTTTCTTCATAAGGGAGAAGCTCTTAAGATTTTTAATCTACAAAGAGCTGGTAGCTCAGTTCAATGATTTTGCTGGTTTCACCTCGAGTGATGTAATTTTCCGGACGGAAACTGTCATCGGAATAGCCTTGAACAATATTGAATTCATCGGTTACGACCACCGCCCATGCAAACCAATCACTTCTTTCCACATCCCAATATTCAATGTCGCTGGAACTGAAACTGTAATCTTCTTGATCGGCTGCGCGCATCAAAAGGACAATCGCTTCTCCACGAGTGATGTAGTCGTTTGGTCTAAAAGATCCATCAGAATAACCATCGACAATGCCTCGACTGGTCGCGTAAGTGATGTAGCTGTAGAACCAATCTCTGCTGCTCACATCATCGTAATAAACGCCGGAAACGGCATAAGGGTCCATTTCGAGGCCCAATAAAGTCATTTTTAAGAATTCCGCACGAGTGACGTAGGCATCAGGGTAAAATCTGGTCGAAGAGCGACCTTCCACTACATCTCGGTCATATAAACTACAGATGTAATCGCTAGCCCAATGATCATCCACATCTGAGAAGTTTCCACAGCTTTGGCTGCTTCCGTTTTCATCTAAATCATCGCTATCTACGGTGAGACAGTTGTTGTTTTCATTGGATTCTTCGACATCGTCATCGGTATCGATACAGACTTTTACTTTGAAATCATCGTCTTCTTCGAGGTACTCATCCAAGATATTTCCAAGATCATAAGTGGTGGATTCCCCTTCTTCGAAGAAATCATTGGTAGAATTCTTGCTGAGGGTCGCTGTTTCGATCAAATCTCCATCGGCGTAAACCTTGTATTCAACTCGGCTCGCGTCGACGTCGTCATCGCCCGTGTTTTCGAAGGTCACGCGAAGATCATCGGTGCTGTCCAAATAGAGGTCTGCGACTTCAAGGTCTGCTTCATCGTTTGCTGTGTAGCTTTCTCCCAAAGTTTCTTCACGGCAATTGTTGTCTTCGTCGGATTCGGAAACATCATCGGTGCCGTCGATGCAGACTTTCACTTTCCATTCCTCGTCGGCTACATCGAAATATCCTTCCATAGCGGTAATGGTCACTTTTTCACCTGCTTCAAAATAGCTTTCATCAATGCGTTCACTGAGTTCTCGATCGCCATCCACGTAAACATAAACGTAAACATCATCACTGCTGCTCACATCTAATTCACCTTCGTTCTCGGCTTCAATCACCAAGTCTTCTCCGTCTAAGTAAATATCATTCACGGTGAGGTCTTGATCCTCGTCATCATCGTCTGTATTGGTTCCTGTGGTGAGGGTGAAGCTTTGAGTTTCTTGATCGTCGTCATGGCTGTTTCTTTCTGTGGAGAAGCTGCCGCTGTAAGTGGTGTAGCCGCTTTTGACAATACGGATTTTAGCATCTTGATTTACGGGAACAATGCACCCATATTCGCCATCGCTTAGAGCCGTGCAGGTGTAAGCATAGTTATTGCCCATGGTCACCGTGGCGTTTGAAATTTTGCTTCCGCTGGAATTTTTAACCGTGGCGATGTAAGCGTATTCCATAGTCACACTCGTAGATTTTTGAAGATCGGTATTGGAATCACGATCACCCATATTAAGGGTAGTTGGAGCGTATCCATCCGCGTATAGAGTGGCTTCCGTATTGTCGTCCGCTATTTTTACGGCGCAATAGGCATCTCCTTTATCCATTTTACAATTTAGATCGTTTTTTCCTGCGATCGCTGTGTCCAATTCTACACTGTTTGAATTGCTTGGATTTTTCCCGACTATTTTATGGGAATATTGTAGAGTGGCGGTTTTAGTTGTGGCATCGGTATCTATAGAACCTGTGCTCAGTTCTTCTGTTACATAACCGTCTTTGGTGATTTCTACATTGTAGAGGGTGTCTTGCGCGTAGAGGGCAAAGGAGTGAAGATTGCCCGCTTTTTTATACGCATAAATTTCTTCATCTCCACTTGTAGTAGAGAGAGAAAAATTGCTTTCGGTTAAGGTCGTGATTTCATCGTCTAGTTCATCTTCCGTTTCTAGCATCAAATTGTATTTTAGAATTCCTGCGCGTTCGAATACAGGGGCTGTCAGATATTCATCTTCTACATTCAAACGGACGAAATAGAGCAAAGTACTGACGTCATCCTCCCCATCTTCATTCACCATTTGGATGCTTTTTTTAGCCCAATCGGAAGGGGCTTTGCTCCAGTTGATTTCAAAAACTCCATTGGCTCCGTTTCTTATGCCTGCATTGGTTTCGGAAACCAATGTTTTCCACTCTCCGCTGTCGGCATAATATTCTACAGAGTAGGAACCTCCGCTTGCATTTGTATCTACATCTAAAGCGAATCCATCAAAGCTTTCTTCAAAGCCTAGGTAAAGGTAGCCATTTTCTCCACGGTTCATTTTGAACTGAGTGGAACTGTCTTTTGCGGCAGTCGTTTCTTCTTTAACGTAACCTGAATTAAAGCTCAGAACAGAGTCTGCGTAGTAATTGGTGGAATTTAAACCATTGTATTCTTCAAGTAATCCCAACGCGTTGGTCGAGGAAGGGTTGCCTAGACCATACATAAGTACGGTGAAGAGCATCAGTAAGGAGAGTTTATGTTTCATGGGAGGACAGTAAATGGTTAATAATTAATGTCATTCTACCCCTTTTTTGGTTTTATACAAGCGAGTAGAGTGGTGATAGGGACGGCACAAATCAAGCCAATGCTGCCAATAAAGGTGTGAACGAGTTCTTGAGCGATGATTTCCACATTAATAACAGAAGTGAATGCGTGATTTCCTTGAAAAAAGAGCAGCATGAGAGGCAAACTTCCTCCGGCGTAGACTAAAATGAGTGTGTTGACCATAGCGGCAATGTGGTCTCTTCCTACCTTCATGCATCGGCTGTAGAGCTCTTTGAATTCTATATCAGGCTTTGCCGCACGCAGTTCTTCGGCAATAGAGGCTTGTGAGATGCTGATATCATCTAAAATGCCCAAAAGACTAATCAGAATTCCCGCCAATAAGAGGCCTCTGAAATCTAGCGGGACTTCCGAACCTACTTTCAGGTAAAAGGCGGCTTCATCCGCTAGGCCAGACAGTTGGCTGAGGGGGACAAAAATTTTAGAAAGGATTCCTGTTAAAGCTAGACTGATGAGCGTTCCTAAAATAGCGATGTGTGTTTTTCGTTCAAATCCATGCGAAAGATAAAAGGTTCCCGGGATGATCAGGGCGGCTCCGCTTAGGGTCGCTAGGAGAGGGTCTACCCCGTTGAGGAGCAAGGGGAGTACCCACTTGAATAAGACCATGAAGGAAAAAAGCATTCCTAAAAAGGATTCAAAGCCCTGTCTTCCTGAAACAAGGACCACTAGGAAGCAGAGTAGCCCAAAAAGAAAATAGAGCGGCGTTCTTCGGTCAAAATCTTGAATGTTATAAATGGGTTCGGTTTGGGGGAGTTCTATTTTTGAAATAAAAACTTTATCGCCTTCTTTGAAAAGCCGTGCGTCCGGCCCTGCCAGATCGCTGTTTTGCACTTGTATTGTTTCGCTTTCACCGTTGATCTGAAGGGTCAGAGTCTGTTCAATACGCACTCCATCCCCCTCGTTGCTTTCTACACTATTCTCTTCTATTACTTTGCCAGGCATTACTGTTTCATAATTTTCGTCCACCTGTGGGATGCTGATTTGCAAGCCAAAGCTAATCGTGGCGAATAGGAGTAGAAAGGATACAAAGCGGAGTGTTTTTTTATTCGAGGGTGGTCTAGAGTGGTCTTTCATGAGCTTTTTATTTGATATAGGCTGGAGCCCAAATGTAAAGGTCGACTAACATTTTTAAAGTGGCAAAATATTCTCGAAGCTCATAATAGTCGCCAAAAATATAGGGCTGCAATGAAGCCGATACGCCCACCGCGTCTAAACCTAGACTTTGGCAAGTGTAAATGGCTCTTGGTAGGTGAAAATCTTGGGTGACTAGAATGGCTTTGCTCACCCCAAAGACTTCTTTGGCTCGTATGCAGGTGTCGTAGCTTCGTCGGCCGGCGTAATCTTCGGTAATCACTTCTTCAGGAATGGCGAAGGCTTCTTGGAGCGTTGTGCTCATGACTTCAGGTTCATTGTAATCCAGAGTGGGGTTGTCGCCCGATACTAATATTTGAGTGACTTTTCCGGATTTATACAGTTGAGCCGCTACGGTGAGACGATCGTAGAGCGCATCGCTGGGGCCTCCATTTCTCCCAATGCCTGCGCCAAAAACCACCGCATAGACGTCTCCCTCTGAATCGTCGGGGAGCTTTTCTATGCTTAAAATTTCATCTTGTTTTATTTTTTCAATCAGGAAAGGACTGCCGGCTACGAATAGCATGAGCAGTCCCCCTAAGAGCAGGCCGAGCTTCCATTTGTATTTAGAGCGGGTCAAAATAGTCGAGTGGGTTTACCGCTATTGTATTGTAACGCAGCTCAAAGTGTAAGTGAATTCCTGTTTTTCCATACACGCGGCCGGAGTTTCCCATGGTGCCAATCTTGTCCCCTTGTTTTATGATTTGCCCATTTTCTACGTAGAAGTTACTGAGATGAGCGTAACGAGAGATGTAGCCATTTCCATGATCGATGAGAATGGTTTTTCCGTAACCGCCATTCCACCCTTCATGCACACTAATGACCGTCCCGTCTGCGACCGCATAGATGTTCGGCATAGGGTTGCCTCCGTCTTCATGTGTAAAGTTGATTCCTGGGTGAGCTGTTGTAAACCCTTGTGTTATAATGCCTTCCTTCACAGGCGATATAAAAGGAATGGCTGAATTGTTTTCATTTTCTTCAATTTGCACTTCTATTGTTTCGGTTAGGTGCTCTATGGTTAACCTTAAATCGTCGTTTTCGTTTGCCCCTTTTTCGATACTACTGTTCATGATCCCAGAAAGTAGATTTTCCCATTGTAAGATGCTTAGTGGATCTAATGTGCTGAGCAGTGCTTCTTTTGCTTCTTCGCTCATCAATTCTTGTTCTGAATTGTAGCAAGCATCTTCTTTTGCAAAATCACCCAGTGTGCTGTTGATGTCGGCGGTTACGAGCATGCCGTACTGAGCGAAGTCAAAAATACTTTCCCCTTCCTCCGCTTCCAGATATTCGATGTTCAGGTAGGTGATTTCATCGTATTGATTGGAGTCTTTACTTGAAAAATATTGAGTTTTGCTGTGACGAAAATCTGTTGTTTGAAAAAATTCTTTTACATAGTTTTCATCATCTAATTCGATTTTGAACACGTAATAGGTTTTTCCCTCTTCTTCAACCGTTTCATAATCCACCACTTCTTCGTCCGTATTTGCCAAATAGTTTAAGATGCCTTCTATTTGCCTAAGGCTCGATGTTTGTTCAATGTATGAACTGCTTAGATCAGAAGCTTCTGTTTTTGCATAGCTGTTTCCGTTGACTACGTAGACGCTAGGGTCTTCTTCTGCTATTTGTAGAATGGAGTTCACCACAGTGCCATATTGTTCGTCACTGATTTTACAGAAATATTTTGGTCCCTTGAAACTTTGAGACCAAGGATTTTCTGCTTCTTCTTTTAGGATATCCATTGTTTCTTGATGCGTTGTGTACCAATAAGTGTCGTTATCTTTGGACGTTCCACTGGCGAGGATAAGATTACCCGTTCCCGGATTCTTAGAAGTGAATAAATATTCGTTGCTCCATTGATTGATCCAAAATTCATCCAGCGAGGAGTTTACGAGTTTTCCATCTTCATAACGTTCGACGAGGGTGAGTTCATGGTAAATTTTACCGGAATCTTTTGCTTCTTCATAAGAAGCCGAAGCGTTTTGAATGATTTCTTCCGTACTTATAGTGCCGAACTTGAAATTGATAGAGAGTATAAGCATTAATATGATGCTTATATTCGCATAAACCAGGAATCTGCGTTTCATGAGAGGGAATTTAAAAGCTAAAGGGGGCGTTTCTTGGATTAAAAGGTGGCTTGCTTCTTTTTCCAAACGCAAGCCTAGTTTTGCTACGAAACCGGGATCCAACGGTTTCTGGAGCTTTTTCAGCTTTCTTTTGAGTGAGAAATGGAAGAGCCAAGCTTTCATGCTTATAAAGAGTGGTTAAAGGATGATTTTACTGCAATTTTTTTAGCCATTTATGTAAAGAATTGAGTCCTCGACTCAAATTGGAGGCCACGGTTTTTTCGGATACCCCTAATATTGTGGCGATTTCTTTGTTACGAAGTTCGCTAAAAAAGCGAAGAGCGATGGTTTCTTTTTGTTGTTCAGGCAGTGTTTCGACTAAGTCTCTCAACTCTTTTGCTTCATCTTCTTGTCTTGTTTCTGCATCAGGGGAGGCCTCTTCAGATTTTATATTTTCCGCTTCTCCGCTGAGGTCTAAAAACTCTTTTCTTTTTTTCCAGTGCTTGTACACGCAATTTTGTGCGATTTTAAAAATCCATGCTTTGAATGCAATCGGATGATTAGATTCTAGCGTATGCATGTGTTTGAGTGCCGTTTCCCATATTTCACTGGTGAGATCTTCGGCTTCTGCGGTACTTTTAGTTCGGTAAGCGCAGTATTGATAAACTGAATTCACATGCGTTTCGTAGAGTTTTGTGAAAGCGCTTGGGCTTGATTTTGCCTGCTTAATTAATCGGCTCATGTTCTTAAAGATACCTTAAAGGCACAATTACTGCATGAATTTTATTCTTTTGACTATTGCCCTGAGGTGACTGAAAAGATCTCCTCAAGATTCGACGGGAACGCATTGACTTCCTATGAAAATCTGTTATCTTTATTTCTCTCAATTTTGAAGGATTATGGATTTTAATACCCGACTCTCGAAATATTTTTTAGATAACAATCGTTTGACGGTTTTGTGTTTGCTTCTTTTGCTTTTTTTGGGTGGGGCTTCGACGGCTCTTTTAAAGACGACTGGATTCCCCAGTCCGGATCTTAAGTTTCTTGTGGTACAGAGTTTTTATTTTGGGGCTTCTTCTGAAACGGTGGCAGAAGATTTAACCACACCGATTGAACTGGCTCTTCGGGACGTGGAAGGGGTTTTGAGTTTTAGTTCGACCAGTAGCAGTTCTTTTTCTTTGGTTTCGGTGAGTTTGGAAGAGTCAGCGAATACTGAAACGACGATTGGGCGCATTGACTCCGCCTTGGGGGCGATTGTTTTCCCTGATGGAGTCGAAAAACCTACGGTTTTCGCCCCTTCTATATCTGGAGCAGACTTTGTTTTTTCTTTGATCGGGAAGGATCGTGCGGAGCTTTATGAGCTTTACGCTGGCTTGGAGAAAGAAGTTCAATCCCTCAGTGAAACGGTAGAAGTGGCTCCTATGGTGGAATTAGAACGTCGTGTGCTCATCACTTTGGACGAAGCTAAAATGGCGGAATTAGGGCTTACGGTCCAGATGGTTGAAGCCACTTTGTCCAGCATTGGAGAAAGCTTGCCCGTGGAATCGGATCTTAATTTGGATGGAGAAAGCACCAGTATTGTGACCACTCTTGAGGGGTCTTCTTTTGAAGATCTTTATAAACTTTCTTGGGGAGAGAACACCTTAGATTCCTTTGCGAAGATTGAAATCGATTATCATTATGATGGGGATATTCCTCGTACGGCTTTTAATATGGATGGGGATGGCTTTGTTTTTGAATCTCTGCTTTTTACGATTAAGGCAAAAGAAAATGCCGACAAAGCGGATTATGAAGAAGAGCTGCTGACCATTTTTGAAGAGTTGGAAGAGGTTCGCTTGGTTCAGGACTATTCCTTTGAAGAGGGCTTTTTTGAAACTCTTTTGGTGGAACATTATTCCGTGAACACCGATAACGAACGTCAAGTAGAGGAGGTGGTTTCCGGCCTTAT
>CAZHKJ010000016.1:0-9881 GCA_964533115.1 uncultured Candidatus Peribacteria bacterium
TTTTAAAGATCTTCTTCCTTTGCTTGAACAGCTGGTTCAAAGTGGAAAGAAAGAGCTTGTTATTATGGCGGAGGATGTGGATGGCGATGCTCTCACGAATATCCTCCTGAACAAAATTCGAGGCGGCCTCAGTATTCTTGCCGTTAAGGCTCCTTCCTTTGGAGATCGTCGTAAGGAAATGCTACGGGATATTGCGGTGCTCACGGGAGCTACAGTGATTTCTGAAGAGCTTGGCCTCAAGCTGGAAACGATGACCTTGGAACATCTGGGGCATGCCGGAAAAGTAGTCTCCACTAAGGATCACACCATGATTGTGGATGGTAAGGGTGAGAAGCAAGCCATTGAGGCACGTGTTGCCGAAATTAAGGCTATGATGGAGCACAGTAAATCTGATTTTGACCGAGAAAAGATGATGGAGCGTGTAGCTAAACTTTCCGGTGGAGTGGGCGTGATTGAAGTGGGTGCAGCTAGTGAAGTGGAGCTAAAGGAACGTAAGATGCGTATTGAGGATGCCTTGAATGCCACTAAAGCGGCCGTAAAAGAGGGAATTGTGGCAGGAGGAGGTAGTGCTCTTTTGCATGCCGCTCAAGTGCTCGAGGGTTTCAAGGGGGATAATGAAGATGAAAACATTGGTGCTCGCTTGGTGGCTAGTGTGCTCACCATGCCTGTCCGTCAAATCGCTGAAAATGCCGGGAAGAACGGGGAAGTGGTGGTGACTGAAATCCGCCGATCTTCTTCAGAAAACCATGGTTATGACGCTCTTCATGATGTGTTCTGTGATATGATCGAGGCAGGTATTGTGGATCCCACTATGGTGACTCGCAGTGCTCTTGAAAATGCGGTTTCTGTAGCAGGGACTATCCTCACTACAGGAGCAGTGGTCACGGAAATTCCTGAAGAAAAGTCCGCAGGTGCTGGAATGCCGGATATGAGTGGAATGATGTAAAGATTTGTATTTTGACGGATCATCCTTAAAGATCCTCCTTCGGGGGATTTTTAAGATTTTGTTTATTGTTTAAATCTTCTTTTTTTGCTATACTTATAAGATTTAAATTCTCTAAAACGCCATGGATCTACGCCCTCTTGCACGCCGGCTTTCAAAAAATCTCATCATTGCACGTTATTTTGGACGGGTGATGTCTGAGGCTGAATGGCTCGATATTTTGCCTACCTGGAGCCAAGAACAGCTGCAAACTTTTGAACTTATTTTCATTGAAATTGAAGGGATGGAGCTGGATACAGCAAAAAAAGCCAGTAAGCGTCACGAAACTAACCAAGCAAGGCTTAAACAACGCTTTGAGGCGCTTAAAGCCAATCTTATTAAACAAGCTTCCTGATGAGTGTTGAAAAAGAAAACTCCGTATCGAAAAGTAAAGGATTAATGGATTGGGCGGAAGATCTCTACCCTTTACTGGATATGTTTTTGGGTTTGGATGATAAGCTTCAAGCTTATTTGGAAGAAAATCCAGAGGTGGCTAAGGCGGTTTACTATCAAACTCGTGGCATTGGTGGAGACTTTGCTTCTGAGGAGGCAAGTATTGATGAAGCAAAGCTTAAAGAAGAGATGGCATTTGGGAATAAAGCTTTTTTACTTTTGAATGATTGGGTCGGGGACCGTTTTAACGGTGAAAATTTTGCCAACTTGGTGGACTTGTGGCCTGTGGAAGAGGCAAAAAAACATTACCGAGCCTTGAGTCAATTGAGGCCTAGCTATAAAACAACCGAGGTGGAAGGATTTCCACACATGATCTTGCCTGAAACTACTCAGCACATGGATATATTGGATTATCATCGATTGTTAAAAAATAAAGATTCGAGTGGTTATACTCTTCGTGAGAAGTTAGAAAATGGCACTCATGGAAATTTCCCCCTTCCTCTGGGAGGGCGCGTGGTACTTCGCCAAAAGCTTGCTCCCGTTGTGATGGCTGTTCTTCAACAAGAAGCAGAAGCCACCGGAAAAAAGGTTTCTCTATTATTGCCTGGAGAGCTAAGAAATCCTCCCTCTGAAGATGAATGTCAAATCATTTTGGCGCCCGCCGCAGACGTTATAGAGTTTGCTTTGGATTGGGAGCTTGTTTCGAAGTATCTACCGATTTGGGAGGATAAGGAGGTGCCTGCTGTGGGTTGGTCTCCTGAGCTTGTTGCGGCTATTTATGTGTTAAAGGGGCAAACTCCTCAAGAAGCGTGTAAGACAGCTGGATTGAGCAGTCCCACGGAAGCTTTTTTGAAGAAGTTGGCGGAATATACTCCCGATGAAGATCCTGACCGCGCTCTTTAATTTCACTATTTAATTTTATTTATGGACATCAATACTTATCTCAAAGAAGTCGTTAGCAGTGGAAGTCCGGATCTTCATCTTAAAGTCGGACGAGTTCCTCTTGTTCGTTTGGTGAATGGGGAACTGTATGAAATGCAAAATAGCGAGGTGATCTCGGCTCAAATCATGAATGAAATTGTGGCGCAGATTTTGGGTCCTGATAAAGAGGCGCTTTTTAAAAATCATGAAGAGGTCGATACTTCTTATGCCGTCATGGGATTGGGGCGTTTTCGTGTGAACTGTTTTTGGGATACCGATGGAGCGGCGATTGCCTTTCGATCTATTCCAACGGAAGTGCCCAGTTTGGAAAGTTTGGGCTTTCCTCCTATCTTGAAAAGCTTTACTCAAAAAACCAAAGGGCTCTTTGTGGTGACGGGCCCAACAGGTTCGGGCAAATCTACGACCTTGGCCGCTATGGTCAATGAGATCAATCAGAGCCGTCGCGTTCACATCATCACCATCGAGGATCCCATAGAATTTGTTCATTCATCCAAACTCGCCTTGATGACTCAAAGAGAGGTCGGTACTCACACGAATTCGTTTCCAAAAGCCATTCGTGCCGCTTTGCGTGAAGATCCCAATGTGATTTTAGTAGGAGAAATGCGTGATCTTGAAACCATTTCGGCGGCCATTACTTTGGCTGAAACGGGTCATTTGGTTCTGGCCACTTTGCATACTCAAGATGCGGCGCAGACCATTGATCGTGTGATTGATATCTTTCCTCCTCATCAACAGAGTCAAGTACGGACTCAGCTTTCGACAACCTTACTTGGGGTTATGGCTCAGAGGCTCATTCCTCGGGCAGATGGCACAGGTCGTGTGATGGCGATTGAACTTTTGGTTCGTAACGATGCCATTACGAACTGTATTAAAGAGGGGCAAACTCATCAAATTTATTCTATGATGCAAATTGGTAAGGCGGACGGGATGATCACGCTCGACAGTTCTTTGGTTGAATTGTACAAACAAGGGCTGATTACGGAGACGGATATGCTTCTTCGTGCTCATGATCCTGAATTGGTTGCTAACCTTATTTCTCAATGAATCCCCTGAATATTCAAAATCTTTTTATTGATCTAAGAGACCCTGTTGTTTTCCAAACTTTTGGGGGTGAAAAAATATGGACTCGGGTGCAAGTTCCTCAAGGAGCTACCGTGTTTAAAGAAGGAGATGAAGATCAAGATTTTTACTTCATTTTTTCCGGAACGGTGGTTGTTAATAAGTCGATTAAAGATCCAAATGCCAGTCAAAAACGTATGGCTTTACTTGGGCCCGGGGATTTTTTTGGAGAAGGGGCCTTGTTGTCCAGCCGTACTCGTGCGGCTACGGTGACGGCTCAAACGGAAGTGGTTTTGCTTAAAATGTCGCAAGCTTCTTTTGAATCGCTTGTGGCTAAGGATCCTCATGCCGCCGTTGGGGTGGTTTTAGGCATTGTGAAGGTGCTGAATGCTCGCTTACAGGAAACCAATGAACGTTTGGTGCTTTTGCATAATGTCGCTCAATTGGTCCGAGAATCCAATGGGAGTTCGGACTTGGCTCTTAGGAGCGTGGTCCAAGAACTTCAATCCGTTACTCGCTATGGCAAAGCTTTGGTGATTGGTTTGGATGGGACTTATAAAGCGGCGACTGAAGGTTTGAGTGCGGAAGAGCTGAATGCCATTATGCACGGATTCCAAAAAGTGATGCCTGCTTTTTTGACGCCTGAGGCCTCGGCTTCTTATGTGGAAGCTTCTTATCTGTATGTGGGGGTGTATGGCATGGATGCCCGCTTGACCGCCTTACTTGTGGTACCTATTTCTCCCGATTGTTTGGAAACGGAAACTCGCTTGATGCTGACCGTGGCGGAGCAAATTGGACATTTGGTTTAAGGCTTTGCCGTTTGGTTTGATCTTTGACCTCAATTTCAGTAGGATTGAGGCATCCTTTTCACGCACCGCCATGGATGATATTTATTTGCCCGATGAGGAAGGGGAAGAAGATGTGGAATTTGAGCGCAATGAGATTGAGCCCGAAAGAACTTCCAATGGGGAAGCTTCCAAACGCATAGGAGTCTCTTTTGATCGCTTTGTTTTGCTGGTGGCCAATCATAGTTTTGAAGATGTGATCGAACGAAATAAGGACGAGGAAGTGATCATCAGTACGAATTTGCTTACGGATTTGGCTAATGCTCGCCGTCATAACAATCAACCCAAAGGAACTTTATTGGCTTTGGCCGGGGGAGTGATTGGTATTTTATTAGGTTACTTTTTATTTGCCATTTGATTATGAAAAAACGACGTGTTTTATTGAAGCTTTCCGGAGAAGTTTTGGGTGGGTCAGATGGAGTAGGAGTGGATGCTCAGGCTCTATTAGCTGCCGTGAAAGAAATTCGTGATCTTATTAAAAAGGGCGTTCAAGTGGCCGTGGTGGTAGGAGGTGGGAATTTTTGGCGATATCGAGATAATAAAATGCTCAGCCTTCCTCAAGCCACTTCAGATGCGGTTGGAATGCTCGCCACCTTGATGAATGCCCGAGTTCTTGCCGAAGCTTTGAACCAAAATGGGATTAAAGCGGTGACGCTTTCTGCTCATGGGGATGATTATTTTGCCCAGTTGTATTCTCCTGATTTAGGGAAGAAATTACTGAATGAAGGCTTTGTAGTGCTTTGTGCTGGAGGCACAGGGAATCCTTACTTCACTACCGATACCGCCGCTGCTTTGCGCGCGTTGGAGCTCGACTGTGACTTGCTCTTAAAAGGGACAAAGGTAGAGGGTGTTTACGATAGCGATCCGTTTACCAACAAGAAAGCAAAATTTTTTGCTCAGCTCAGCTATGCGGAAGTTTTAAAACGAGAACTCTTGGTGATGGATTTAACAGCGACTCAGCTCTGTAAAGATCATCAACTTCCCGTTCGTATTTTTAATGGGCAAATTCCTGGTAATGTCCTTAAAGCGGCATTAGGTAAAAATATTGGAACTCTTATCTCTTAATTTTCTTTTTATGGCTCACCCTCTTATTCAAAAAATTCAGCAAGACTTGCAAAAAAGCTTAGAACATTTGAATGATGAATACTCAAAACTTCAGATCGGCCGTGCTTCGGCCAGTTTGGTTGAACACCTTATGGTGGAAGCGTATGGAATGGTCCAACCGATAAAAGCGGTGGCTAGTGTGATGGTCCCTGATGGACGTACCGTACAAATTCAGCCTTGGGATAGGGCGGTTCTTTCTTCGGTTGAAAAAGCGATTCGTGAATCAGATCTGAATTTGAATCCCACGAATAATGGCTTGGCGATCATCTTGAATATTCCTCCTCTCACTGAGGAACGTCGCCGTGATTTGGTGAAAGTGGTTGGACGCTTGGCGGAAGAAAGCAAGATTGCTGTTCGTAATCTTCGCCATGATGCCCTGGCTCAATTTAAACGAATGTCGCATGAAGGGGATATGACGGAGGATGAACTTTCAAAGGCCGAAAAAGATTTGCAAATGGCTGTTGATAAGATCAACTTGGACATTGAGGCCGCCGCTAAGAAGAAAGAAGAATCCATTATGACCATTTGAGTTCTTTTACGTTTTTACCTTTTTTATGTCTATTTTCCTCACGATTCTGGCCTTTCTCCTTATTTTTTCCTTGCTCATTCTTATTCATGAATTTGGGCATTTTTATGCGGCAAAACGTTCTGGAGTGAAGGTGGAGGAATTTGGGATGGGACTCCCTCCTCGTATTTGGGGTATTCAAAAAGGAGAAACGCTTTACTCGATCAACTGGATTCCTTTCGGGGGTTTTGTGCGTACTCTAGGGGAAGGCGATGATAGTAAGGAAGCGAAAACGAGTCAGCGCAGTTTTGCGAATCAGACTTTGAGAGTGCAGGCTTTTATTGTGTGCGCCGGAGTGGTGATGAATTTACTCCTTTCCTTTGTTCTTTTGACGATTGGATTTTGGATGGGTATCGAGCCGCTTATTGTTGATGAAGAAGATTTTTTAAAGGAGCTTCGCGCAGGCAATGTTCAGGTTGAGTCAGGGCTTGTTGTGGCAGAGTCTTCAGGGTCTACTTTTGAAGTGGGTGATCGTATTTTGGGTTATGAAACGGTGGAACAATGGAATGCCGCTTTGGATACAATTCAAGAGGGAGGTGAGCCTATTTCCGTCAGCGTTGAGCGTTTGGAGGGCACTTCCGAGTCCGTCTTTTTAGATGTGCAGGCTTTAGAGGAAACCCGTTTTAATCTTCTCTACGTTCCTCGCTTGGTTTACAAAGCTAATGCTTCCAGTCTTTTTGCTGGAATTTTAGAAGAAGGAGATGTTTTGGTGTCGATTCGCGTCAACGACATTGATTTAGCTCTTTTGACCGAAGAAGATTTGAATCTTGCGCTGGCTCAGGTTAAGGGCAATAGCAGCCTTTTAACGGTGTACCGTCCGGGCTTGGGCTATCTTGAGCGTGAAGTGGAATTCCCTTTCCAAAGCCCTATTATTTCTTATATTGAGCCGGGGTCTCCAGCAGAAATGGCCGGACTTCAAGTTTCAGATACTATTTTGAGGGTGGGTGGTCTTCTTGTGACTTCAGGGGATCAGGTTGCAGAATTGACGCAAAGTCAAAAGAGCAGTGATGGAGAGGGAGAGTCGATTGAATATCTTATTCTTCGTTCAGGAGAGGAGGAGGCTCTTTCGTATCAAATCCCGCTTCGAGAGGAAGATTCTCGTGTGGGAGTGGGCATTGCCGATTTGCTTCCTTATTATGGAGAGCTTTCTTTGTACGAAAATTATACCTTACACAGCTTGATGGATATTGGGGAAGTTCGTTATGGGCTTTCCGCTCCTTTGGTGGCTTTGGAAGAAATGTGGAGATTAGGTAAAGCGACGGCGGCTACTTTTGGCTCCGTTCTTAAACAGTTTTTGACGGGGCAGGGTGTCCCCGATGGCGTTTCTGGCCCTGTGGGCATTGCTCAAATGACAGGGGTGACTATTCAAGATGGTTTGGCGGCTACCCTTCGTTTTGTGGCTTTATTATCTTTGAGTTTGGGAGTGATTAATATTTTACCTTTCCCTGCTTTAGATGGAGGGCATTTCTTTGTGATTGTTTTGCGCGCTATCACGGGTAAAAAACCCAATCCAAAATTAGAGCAAATGATTCATTCTTTGGGCTTTCTCTTCTTACTTCTGTTTATTGCTTACATCACATTTAATGATGTACTCAACTTGTTTTAAATCCTGTCAAAGGATTTTCAGAATACGAGCCTTGTTCGTTTGCTCTTAATGGCTCTAGAATGAACCCCCATTCAACGTGGAGTTTTGTATGGATTCGGTTATCCCTAGTCAAAATCTCTGGCTTCGTATTCTTGAGAGGGTGGAAAGTGACGTCAAAAGACCTCATTTTCTGACCTGGTTTCAAAATACCGCTTTATTATCCTATCACGATGGGCTTTTGGTGGTTGGGGTGCCGAACATTTTTGCCAAAGATTGGTTGGAGCATAAGCTGGGAGCCCAGCTCATGCAGGCGATTCAAATGGTTCATCCTGAAGTGAAGGAGGTGATGTTTGAAGTGGACCCTGATTTGGCTCTTCCCGAGGATCAACGAGCGATTGATGTGAACAAGATGTTTAATAAGGATAATAAAAAAACTCGTAAATTGCCGGGACGGCAAGAAGTGCGTTTATTGGAAGGGATTTCGAGTAAGTGCTTGAACCCTAAATATTCTTTAGGACAATTCATTGTGGGGTCTAATAATCGTTTGGCTCATGCGGCGTGCATGGCAGTGGCCCAAAAACCGGGAGCCCTTTATAATCCCTTGTTCATTTATGGCGGTGTAGGATTGGGCAAAACTCATTTGCTTCAAGCCACCGGGAATGAAATTTTACGAAACTCTTCCGATAAAGTGGTGGTTTATATGACGAGTGAGCGTTTTACGAATGAGATTGTGGAGGCGATAGGTCGTCGAAACTCTAAGGAATTTAAAGATCGTTACCGTAAAGTCGATGTACTGATTATTGATGATATTCAGTTTTTGGCTAATAAAGATCGTACTCAAGAGGAATTTTTCCATACGTTTAATGAACTCTATGACAACGGTAAACAGATCATCATTAGTTCCGATCGTACCCCCAAAGAGTTGGATCAGTTGGAGGATCGATTGGTGAGTCGTTTTGAGATGGGAATGATTGTGGATGTGCAGTTTCCGGATTATGAAACCCGCTTGGCGATATTGCACGCTAAATGTCGTGAACATGAAATTCTTATTCATCCTGAGGTTTTAGAGTTTATTGCCATGAATGTGCATCATTCCGTGCGTGAATTGGAAGGCGTTTTAGTACAGGCTATTGCTCAGGCTCAATTGGAACATTCTACCCCTACTGTGCGTTCGGTGGCTAAAATCATCAAGAAGCTGGGGAATACCCGTTTGGAAGGTTTTGAAGAAGATACTCCTTATCAGACCACTCAGTCCGAGCGGGGCCTTCATACGGAAGATGTTTTGGAACTGGTTTCTTCTTATTTCCGTGTTTCCCAAGAGGATATTCTTGGAGATTCACGTCGTAGCCAAGTTTTGCTTCCTCGTCAGATTGCCATGTATTTGATCCGTCATGAATTGGGAGTTTCTTATGAGCAAATTGGAGTGGATTTTGGAGGCAAAAATCATACCACCGTTATGCACTCTTGTGAAAAGGTGGATAAACAGCTCAAAAAGGACAAAAACTTGCTTCGAGACGTGAATGCCATTAAAAAGGAGATGGGTCTTTAAGTTCTCTTGCTATGAATTACACTTATTATCGTCGTTATAAGCCCTCTAAAAAGAAGTCTTCCAGTTTTCGATCTTTTTTTTGGTTGGTGATTGTTTTGGTGGTCTTGATTCTTCTCCTTAGGGCTTGTGTTTCGATTCTTGGGTCTATGGTCGCTGAAAATCGCGATGAGGCTTCCTTGACCATCAATGCGGGCTCTGCGGAGGTTTTAGAGTGGGGGCAGGAGGAGCCTGAAGCGGCTTCTGATACACAGATTCTTTTAGTGGGGGATCGTGTACGAACCACGGACGATAGTATTGTGACCCTGAGTTTTTCGGGGGGGCTGGAGCTTCGTTTAGATCAAAATACCAGTTTAACCTTTACTCAGGCGAATATTGGAGAAACAGCGGATGAACTTTTTTTTGAGCTCAACACAGGAAGGGTTTGGGTGGAATATGCTCAAGAAGAAGATCGTGAGGTTCAAGTTCAAATCCAGACGGATACTATGGATCTCCTTTCTTTTGAAGGCAGCTATCTGGTGGCTAATTTGAGTACCAAGCAATATGTCTATCCTTTTGAAGGGGAGCTCGACGTTGATTTTGTGGATCGTGAAGGGGGAGATTTGGTGATTGAATCTTTGAATCTTCGCAAAGGGCAAAAAACGATACTCACCGAAGAAGCTAAAAAAGCTCTTTTAGCTCGAGAAAATATTCAATTGGTCAGTGAGGCGGGAGAGGATTTCTTGGCAGATCGATTTGTTCAGTGGAATTTAGGGACGGTTGAGAGTTTGAGCAGTCCTTTTGCGGGAGAGGAGCTTTCCGATGAGATTTTGGAGGGCCCAGGAACAGAGGAAGCGTTCGAGGTAGAGGAAAATGAAGGG
>CAZHKJ010000016.1:9891-18161 GCA_964533115.1 uncultured Candidatus Peribacteria bacterium
GCTTTCCGATGAAGCTTTGGAAGATTCAGTAGTAGAAGATGAAGAGGAGAAAGTGGATGAGGATGCAGCGAGCGAAGAGGTGCCGGCAGAGGAAGCGCCGGAAGGGGAGACTCTCCCGGAAGAGAGTTCAACACAGCTCAATATTTCCGTTACCTCTCCTGGTTTGAATGCCACCATTCAAAAGTCTGCCATAGCGATTGAAGGCAGTGTTCTTTCCGGCACGGCCAATACCGTGACGGTGACTTGGGCGGGGAACAATCAAGCTTATACTTTAAATGGCTTCGCTCCCGGGGACACGGAGTTCCGTTATGTGGCGGATGCTTCTTATGGCAATCTTAAAGCAGGTTCTAATACCTATACAGTGATTGCTTATGATGCGCAGGGGCAGGTGAGCAATACACTTGTTGTGACCATAGTGGCTGAGTTTTAGCCCTGTTTCTGAGGGATTGAAAAGTGTTTTTGGGCTATTCCAAATACTTGGCTTTGTTTTCCTCATGTTCCGCATTGGTCGTGGCGTAGTACACTTTTCCTGCGCTGTCCGTGAGGTAGAACCAATATTCGCTGAAAGTAGGATTGAGAGCCGCTTTTAGGGTTGCTAATCCAGGATTTCCAATGGCCGTGGGAGGCAATCCTGTGTTTAAACGAGTGTTGTAAGGGGAGTCTTCACTTAAATCCTCGACGGTGATTTTCCCATCTTCATCTTTATAGAGAAGAGTGGCATCAATCCCCAGGGTCCAGTCGTTATCCAGTCGATTCCAAATAATACCAGAGACCATGGCTAAATCTTCTTCCGTTCGGACTTCTTTTTCGAGCATGGAGGCGACGATCACTATTTGATCTAGAGTTCGGTCTGAGGCTTCGAGCTGACTTTGCATTTCTTCGGTCCATCGATTGTCAAAATTTCCTAAGATTTGATCGATGAGGCCTTCCACTTCGAAATTAGCGTTATCAATAAAATAGGTGTCTGGGAAGAGGTAACCTTCTAAGTTCGCATTTTTTTCTAGGAATTTATAATTGAATTCACAATCGGCGGCGCAGGAACTGAATTCACCTGCTTTAATTAGTCCTAATTCTGTGAGGCGAGCATCGATTTGATCTATAGTCCATCCTTCTGGAATCGTGAGGGCTAATTCGCCACTTCCTTCCGTCGTCAAGATTTCTACAATTTCTTCTAAGGTCATACTGGGGCTGAGCACAAAGCTTCCATAACGGATGGCTCCTTCTAAATTGAGATCTTTAATATCTTTGATGAAACTGCTTTTATTTTTGATGAGGTCCGCATCTTCCAAGTTGCTAGCAACTTCTTTGGCGCTAGAGCCTTTTTCAATATGGAATACGATTTTTGCACTACTGCTGGGGTTGATGGCTTCATCCAGATCCATGCGCCACAAAGGGTTCCATGTTCTCCCAATAAAAATTAAACACACGATGAAGAGGATGAATTGCAGTAGGCGTTTTTCCATGGAGCTTTGTTAGAAGATTATAACGATCGAAAGGATTGCAAAGATCTTAAGATTTAAGCTTGGGCGGATGGATCTTCTCCATTAGGTAGATTCATTCCTAGGTCGCCCATCATACCTCTCATTTGCTCGGCGGCTACTTCTTGGGCTTTTTTGACCGCTTTGTTGATCACGGTTTTTAGCGTGGCTTCGAGTTTATCTTTTTGAGAAGGGTCTAAAAGGCTTGCATCAATAATGATTTCTTGTACTTCTTGTTCGGCATTGATGATGATTTTTACGCCTTCGACTTCTGCCTCAATGTGCAGGTTTTTAAGTTGCTCCTTGATCTGTTTTGCTTTTTTTTGCAGTTTGTAGAGATCTTTAGCTTGTCCGAAGAGTCCCATGGGTAATCTTTAAAGGGTAAGTCTTCTCGGAGTATAGCATGCGAATCCAAAAAAGCTAGCGGCCCCATTCTTCTTGGCGGATGGTTTTCCGTTTTTAGCTTGCTTTTAAGCTAATCTGTCGCTAGAATCCCTCCGCATCTTTTATTTTTATGGAAAAAGCAACTCTCACCGTTTCTGTACGCGACAAATCTGTTCCAGCGAAAGTTCTTCGCCGAGAAGGTAAAATTCCAGTTGAATTTTATGGACATGGTTTGAGCAATTTGAGCCTCACTACTCAGTATGGTGAATTCCGTCGTCTTTATAAGTCAACGGGAACAAACACTATTTTGACGATGGAGCTTGAAGGGGGTGCTAAGAAAAATGTACTGGTGCATCGTGTGGATCGTCATCCTGTGACTGGGGACATTCAGTATGTAGAGCTCATTAATGTGCGTATGGATGAAGAAATCACGACGATGATTCCTCTTCGTTTGGAAGGTCAAGCACCTGCCGTCAAAGAGTTAGGGCTTATTCTCGTTCAAAATGTAGATGAAGTTGAAGTGACTTGTTTACCTGCTTATTTGCCTCATGAATTGGTTGTGAGCATAGAAGGCCTGGTGGATCTTGGATCTTCTTTGCACGTTTCTGATATTGCTGCTCCTGAGCATGTAAAAATTACTTCTGATCCAGAGATGTCATTGGTTTCAATGAGCATGCCTCAAGAAGAATTGACTGAGCCTATTGGTGAAGTCGATGTTTCTGCGGTACAAGTCACCACTGAAAAGAAGGAAGAGGCTGAGGCTTCTGCTTAAATTAGAGCTCGAGATCATAAGATCTTACTCGGTTTTTTTGGTTGATGACGCATCTCTATCTTCTGGACGTGTTTCTTAGTGAATGAGGTTCTCCAATAGCTTTTGCATCGTTTTTGCTTCGGAGTCTTTTGAGCTGTCTTTGTCTTCGATTTTAAAGATAAACTCATCTCCGGCTTTTAGATCTAGGGGTAGGAGAGCTCGTGGAAAGTAAATGCTGTGGTGTTTGATTCCTTTTTGTAACTCTAAAACAGCATAATCTTCGTTCTCATCTTTAATGTAACGAGCTTGGTATTTGAATTGAAAAGGATTCCAGCTCATGCTTGGAGTTGCGTAAAATATCTAGTCTGATAGGTGGCTTATCTTAGCAAATCGGGGGCTAAAAAAAAGTGCCAACGGTGGATTTCCCGTTGACACTTTTTGAATTGAATACGTGTGCTTCTATTAAAGGATGCTGTGCACCACAATGATAGGAGCAAGGATCAAGGCTACCGTATTGATCACTTTGATCAATGCATTGAGGGCAGGGCCTGCGGTGTCTTTGTAGGGATCTCCTACGGTGTCACCTACGACGGCTGCTTTGTGCGCCTCAGATCCTTTTCCGCCATGATTTCCATCTTCTACGTATTTTTTAGCATTGTCCCAAGCTCCTCCTGCGTTGCTCATATTGATGGCTAGGAGCAAACCGGTGATGATCACTCCTCCCAAGAGTCCGCCTAGTCCTAAAGGTCCAAAGAGGAATCCGACGGCAACCGGAGAGAAAACCGCTAAGAGTCCGGGTAAAATCATTTCTTTTAAGGCGGCACGAGTCACAATATCTACACAAGTGTTGTATTCAGGTTTTCCTTTTCCTTCCATGATTCCTTTGATTTCACGGAATTGACGGCGTACTTCTTCTACAACGCTGAACGCCGCTTTTCCTACGGCTTGCATCAAAAAGGCGGAGAAAAGGAACGGAAGAGCTCCTCCAATAAAGAGTCCAATCATCACTCGATAATCCGAGAGATTGAAGATGAATTCTGTGCCGCTTTGTTTAAAGAGTTCTTCTCCATAGGCTTGGAAAAGCACAAGGGCTGCCAAAGCTGCAGAAGCAATAGCATAACCTTTTGTTACCGCTTTAGTGGTGTTTCCAACGGCATCTAAAGCATCGGTGTTTTCCCGTACTTTTGCAGAAAGTTCAGCCATTTCGGCGATGCCTCCCGCGTTATCCGTGATGGGTCCATAGGAGTCCATGGCGATCACCATTCCAGTGGTGGAAAGCATGGCTACCGCTGCAATCGCGATTCCATAAATTCCGTTTCCGAGGGTTGAATGTTCTCCTAGCCAGTAGGAAGAGAACATCGCGGCTACGATGAGAACCACCATAGGGAAGGTGGAAAAAAGTCCCATAGCCAGTCCTGTAATGAGGTTGGTTCCTGCTCCTGTTTCGGAAGCTTTTGCGATTTTACGCACGGGGCTGAAATCTTTGGACGTATAGTATTCTGTGGCTACATTGATGAGTAAAGTGAGGACAAGACCCACGATGGTCGCGAAGAAAATCTTGATGTCATTGAGCATTTCCATGGTCACGAAGTAAAACGCCACGGCGGAAATGATTCCTGTTACAAAAGTTCCACGATAGAGGGCTCCCATGATGTTTTTCTTTCCTGGAGCTAAACGTACAAAATAGATTCCGATGATGGTGGCAAATACAGCTACTGCTCCGAGAGCAAGAGGATATTCTACTCCTACGGCACCGATTTTAGTGGTGAGGGTAGAGGCAGCTAAAATCATGGCCGCAATCAAAGTGACGGCATAGGTTTCGAAAAGATCGGCTCCCATTCCGGCACAGTCTCCCACGTTATCTCCTACGTTGTCGGCAATCACGGCTGGATTTCGAGGATCATCCTCTGGAATTCCTTTTTCTACTTTACCTACAAGATCCGCTCCTACATCCGCGGCTTTAGTATAAATTCCTCCTCCCACACGAGCGAAAAGAGAAATCAAAGAAGCTCCGAATCCAAATCCGATCAAAAGGCCTGGGGCTTCTTGTACGGAATAACCAAAAGACGTAGTGAAAATCCAGTAAAATCCAGAAACTCCCAAGAGAGCCAGTCCCACTACGGCGAGTCCGGTCACGGAACCTCCTTTAAAGGCCACGTTGAGTGCCGCGGGTAGACTTTCTTTTGCCGCTTCAGCGGTACGAACATTGGCACGGACGGCAACGCCCATTCCAATATAACCGGCGAGTGCGGAGAAAATAGCTCCTACAAGGAAGCTTATAGCGATGGGCATCCCATTCTCAGGTAGGGCAAAGCCTAAAAGAAGGAATACAAGGATGGTAAAGATCGCCAAGGTTTTATATTGGCGATTAAGGTAAGCCATCGCCCCTTCCTGAATGGAGGCAGCGATTTGAGTCATTCGTTCGGTACCGTCGTTTTTAGACAGAACGTTTACGATGAGGACACCGGCCCATACCAAGGCCAAAATGCTGGCCCCGATGGCGAGTACAGAAATTTCCATAAAAAGGAAAAAGTTAAAAACTAAAAAGATCGGGTGAATTTTAGGAGAAAATCAGATGGGTAGCAAATACGCCCGATCGTCTTCGTTTGACGTTCGGGCGTATTTATTTCGCTTTACCTTGTTTTCAGCACATTTACTTCGTAGTGCCGAGTACTTTCATCATTGGGGCAACGGCTGTTTTTGTTTCGTCACGGAAGACGAGATATTCATAGGCGCTGTAAACCATAACGAAAGACATAAAAACAATCATGCCGGCGGCGAAGAGTCCTCCACCAATAATCACACCGAAAAGCTCGTGAGCCATCCCAAAGATGCTCGCGACCAAAATAGTTGCTCCAGCATAAATGAGTAAAGCCAATTCACTTACAATGATGACCGCCATTATGTTTCCAAGGCTGCGCATGGGGCCTGCTTCCGTGATCATTTTTTCACTGATACGATTGGCATCTCCTCCTGAGATTTTTTCCAATTGGCTTATTTTAACGGATTTGGAGTACATGAGCAATTTGTAGTATCCGGGTAAAATGAGTAAAAAGCACCATAGAACCACCTTCAATGCTGTTAACAAATGTGTCCCCAAGACGCCCCAAAATCGGGAAAGGCCGTAACGGAGGCCTTTTTCGATGTCGATTTCTTTCGCTCCATTATAGAGCTCTTCGCACCATTTGGTCAGAGCGGTGGAGAAAACGGTGAAAAAAACCGAAAGAGCGATGTAGATGAGGCTAAATAATAGCAGTCCAAAGCTAGATTCTATTTGCATGGTCATTCCCATGATTGCAAAAGCTATAACCGTTACTACAACGGGTAAAGCCATAAATTCCTTCCAACGGGCCATGGTGGCGTTCCAGGCCATTTTTGCAATGGCGTCCGTAGTATTTTGTTGCATAGCGTGTTTTGTGAATAATAAAACGTTTTTTATTATATACAGAGCTCTGCTATTCTGTAAAAAGATTTTTATTTTCCCATTTTTTCAGATTACTTCCATGTCGTATTTTTTGCTTAGTGTCGGCTATGCGCTTGAGATTTTAAAACTCAATGCAGAGATCATCCATCGGCTAGTCCATGAGGAGAGAGCCCTTCGTCCCGCCCTCTTTTTAATGGCTTTGGGGACTTTGGCTCGAGTTTTGGGCCTTCTTCTCTTCCCTGTGCAAAGAGAGTTTATTGTTTATCGTTTGGATGCTTTTTCCGCTTTGACGCTTTCGGGAGAGATTTTTCTTGCTCAGCTGCTCTTTTTTGCCGGGGTGGCCTTTTTTGCAGAGAAAATTTTCAAGATTAATCTTTCTATGCGCAGCTTGATTCAGGTGATGGGGCATGCCAGCTGCGTCAATCTGCTTGCGGTGATTCCTTTTTTGGCCCCCTTTGCCTACCTTTGGCTGCTGGTGGTTTTAGCTAAGGTGCTTATAACAGAGGGAGGAATGAAATGGCCTTCACTGTTCTTTCTTTTGTTTTTCGCACTCAGTCTGCTTCTGATCTGTTCGAAAAGCTTTTTTTATGGTATGATGTGAAGAATTTCGCCCTATTCTATGGCTGATGACGCTTCTCAACTCTCAAAAAACCAGGATAAGCCCGATGTGAATCGGGTCGATGCATTAGAAGATTTGACGGATGAGGAACAGAGGGATGAGCTTCTTAAATCTGAAGAGACTCAAAATGTTTTAAAGGAATTCGATGCTTTTGAGGTTGAAGAAATGCCCGAAAGTAATGAGCTTCAGGAACGTCGAAAAAAAGTTAAAAGTCGTTTGCAAGCCTTGGAAGTGGATGCTTCTCCCGAAAGTCCTGAGCCTTTTGGTGTTTCCGAAGGGAGTATTATGGATCTTTTGCGAGAGGCTCGACTGACTCCGAAGCAAGTTTTTTCTTGTTGCTCTGTTTTACTGATCTTTGGAGTGATTGGCGTCTTTGTTTTTGGGAACTTCTCTTTGGGGATTCCTTCCTGGGTGGAATCTTGGTTTGATGAAGAGCCTGAAGACTCGACTACTGATCCGGACGACTCCGAGGATCCTGAAATTTCTTATACGGATGAAAGTCTGCTTACAGGAATCTTTTTAGGTCAAGCGGTTTCAGATGAAGATCAGTCCACAGAGGCAGGTGAGGGTTTGGGTTCGGAGGCGGAGGTGGATGAAAATCTTCAAAAATGGATTCTTGATTTCTCCAAACTCTACGAGTCGGTGGGGGTTGATGTGAACGGTCTCCTTAATCAATCAAATGATCGCCGTGAGGCTTTAGCCGATTACTTGGAAGAATTACGTGCGCTCCAATACTTGGCTGAGCAGGATGTGAGGGCTTTGCAGGAAGAAATGGATCTTATTAGCGAGGAATTTAGTCTTGTTGAACGCTTGCGTGATGAAGAGGAAGCCCGATTTTTTGAGCAACTTAATGATTTGAACGCTTACGCTACAGGGGCCGCTTTAGATTCGTTTGTGGATTATGGTCAGGAAGTGGTTCGTTTGAGAGCGCATTTTCTGGCTCGAGAACAGCTCCTGGATTACTTTGAACAAGTGCTTCCCTTTGTAGAAACGAAAATTCGTGACATTGAACTGAATGAAGAGGCTCTGGTTAAAGGAGTGAAAGTCATCGAAGTCGATGGCTCTGATTTGGAGCTTATTATAGACGAAACGGATCTTTAGGAGCTAAGATGCTAGCCATGAGCTATGCCTTGCTTCGTCAGCATCTTGCAGAATCTCGCCCCGACTTGGATCTTTCTATTTTAGATCGAAGCTACTTTTTTGCTGAAGCGGCTCATCAAGGGCAAGAGCGTTATTCAGGAGAACCCTATCTGGTTCATCCTGTGGAAGTGGCCCGGATTGTTTCGGATCTGAATCCGGACCTCTTAACTTTTCAAATGGCGCTTTTACATGATGTTCTTGAAGGCACCTCGGTGACTTTGAAGGATGTGGAGCTGGAGTTTGGGAAGGAGTTGGCGGGTTTGATTGAAGCCTTTGATAAGCTGTCTCTGATTAAAATCCGTCCTGAAGATTCGGAAGCTGAGAAATGGAAAAAGATGTTCTTGGCGCTTTCCAGAGACGTGCGTTTGGTTTTTGTTAAATTGGCTGAGCGGCTTCATAATATGCGTACGCTCTCCTTTGTTGCTCCTGAAAAACAAACACGTATTGCGAGGGAGTCTTTACTGGTTCATGCCG
>CAZHKJ010000017.1:0-16426 GCA_964533115.1 uncultured Candidatus Peribacteria bacterium
GGGGCACAGCCCAATTTGATAAAGGTTTGGAGAATAGGAATAATATCGGGAATCTCACAATGAGAGTCTCCAAATAGAACAAGGGCGGCTAACAGCGCATATGCGCGGACATTAAGTGAAATTTTCAAAAATCTTTTATGTTCATTACACACCTACCAGCTGGCTACGTCTTAACAAAGACGGTACAGAAAAATATTAAAACAACTAAGTATCTTTTGATTGGTTTAATCGCCAGTGTTTTGCCAGACATCGATATCATTTACTTCTATCTGATCGATAACAGACAAAATTCACATCACAGCTACTGGATTCATATACCATTTTATTGGCTCATAATTGCTGCGATAACTTTTACTATTTTATGGTTTCTCAAGAAAAAAGATTACACGATTGCTGCTCTTATTTTCTTCAGTAATATTTTTTTGCACCTCATTATGGATACAATTGTAGGAAAAATTGAATGGCTATTTCCTTTCACGGATAAGGCTTATTATATCTTCGACGTGCCAGCTGTTTATGACTTTTGGGTCTACAACTTTATTTTTCACTGGACATTCTTATTTGAGATAGGGGTAATGATTTGGACAATCTGCATTTTCACTAAAAGTAGGAGGAAAAAGATTGTTGAAAACATCGGCTAACACAGAATATGCGATTTCACTTGGTTGCACTTCGGTACACCCATATTTGCCAGCAAGCATCGCATGCCCAGGAACCTTGTGTGAAATTTTAATCACCTTTAGAATCGTAATATGAAAAAAGCTTTTATGATCATATCAGCTGTCGTGCTCTTTGCCTTAGCATTCACGGCACCATGGCTTTGGATGGATAATGGCGAAGATATTATGGAGAGCAAATTCTTCAGGAACAATAATGAAATTAACTTTCAAAAACCAAAAAATACCTGTGAATGTGATGGGAATTGCATAAATGTTAAATGGGTGCCGTTCGGGGTGAAAGTAGATGCCTGTGCAGAAGATTGGTATTTCATAAGTTTCTGGATGCAAAGATTTCATATGAACGACGAATAAAGCATCCGATATATATCCCAAATAATGGGTTCTCTCAAAGGGAAGACGGCAATAAGCTTACACTTGAAATTTGGGAGGAGGAGCAGTTTGCAACAAAAGAGTTTTTGGAAGGACACTTATAGACATACGAGAATTTGACTCCTTAATGCCTTTGCCCGTACTGCATCACGCGAAATTTTGAGAGTTGTTTTGGCAGGGAGCCGAATGAAATCCTCTAGCTTTTGTAGGCCTGCATCCGTGATAGATATAACGCTGCTATACACATCTTCAAAAAGTTCATAAATATATAAGGGAAGCTGTGTTTCAAAGATAAAATCACCCACTACAACGATGTATTGATTGTCTTTGAAGGCTGGTGGTTTTGAGATCGCAAACCTCAACCCTTTTCCTTTGACCATGCTTTCAACAAGTTGATCTATAAAAGTGTCAGAACCTGAAACAATGATCCAGTCCATACCAAGTGAGGCATAAGTATCTCCTAGGCTTTGTTCTGAGTTGGACCGAACCACTTGAAACCAACAATGGTGATTATAATTATAAGCATTCTTATCAGGATGCTCATGGTTTCTATAAAAATGTGCCACGGTCACCAATGCATGATACCAAAAATCATCCATCCGAATAACGCTTGGAAACTCAAATTCATTAGACCTTCCTTCTTCTACCAAAATATTTGCTGTTGATGGGTTGGGTTGTAAGTATGTTGATTCAAGTTGTAACGAAAACGCTTTAACTGCATGGACCCACCCTGCATCGATTGAAACCAGTTTCCCGTCCTTAACCAAAATTCTTTGACGCTGCAATTGAGAGAATAGCTTGTAAAACCCCTGTAAGCTCATGAGTTGTTCACTTCTGTTCAAATAAGCCCTATGTAGTTCTTTTATGGTTAATCGTGGTGTTTTGGAAAGAACATCAAGAATAATGGAGGTGGGGCTGGGCAGTGGATTCTTGGGGTCCGGTATCATTAAACTTTTAGTTTAAATTTGTATAATTTTAGTCAAAATGTAGATTTTTCACAAGCTCTGCTCTAAGTTTTTCTTCATCAAGAAAAACATGATACATATTAAATACATTGTTAAGGAGTCTGGAGTGCATGGTATTGGGCTTTTTACAGAACAGATGATTCAAAAGGGTGAACTAATCTATACTCCTAGTCCATTGTTGGACTTAGACTTGACGGTACAAGATTTCTTGACTTTAACTGACTCAGAAAAGGAAGAAGTTCGCTACTATGGCTATTTCAACAAAAAGCACAAAAAATGGCATGTTGCTTTTGACATGATTAGGATCTTGAACCATGGAGCGGGAAGTGCTGCAAATGTTACCCAGGATGATGACATGATTTTAATTGCCAAAAGATGCATTCTAAAAGGGGAAGAGCTATTACAGGATTATGCGGAAATATATCCGAAAGATGGAGACCACTTTTCTAGAATCGAAACATAAGGTTGCTTGTTATACACTCCCGCAACTTTTATATATTTCTTAAACTCTCAATCGTAATATGGCAATCGTTCATCATCATTTAATTTATCAGGGAAAAACTTCAAATCATTACGATGAAAATTCGGAAGAAGAATTGAGGAAATTTCTTTATGAATTATTGGATGTAATTGACATGAAATGCTTAATTCCTGCTCAATTCAAGTTTTCTCATCAAAAAGCTTGGACAGGAATGGTAGGCATTATCACGTCTCATGTCGCATTTCATTATTGGACTATTGAGGATTACATCCAATTAGATGTTTATAGTTGTAAGGCATTTGATAGGGATAAGGCAATAAACTTTCTAAATAAATTTTGGGGTTCTTCTGATGTCAAAACTCTTTTTATCGACCGAGCTGTTGGAGAGGATTTTAAAATTGAAAAACAACCAAAAGAAACAGAATAATTGATAAAATGAGTTCTAGAAGAACTCAATGAGGATTCGATTCTTCTTGATGTTGGAACTGGTTCTGGAGCTTTAGCGATAACATTAAAAAAAGAAAATTCTAAAGTCCAAGTTTTTGGTTCTGATATAAATCCTAATTCCTTAGAAATTGCTAAAAAAAATGCTAAGCAACACGATGTCGAAATCAAATTTTTTGAATCAGGATTAATAACTAAAGACGAAATTGCCTCAATAATCCATAAAGATTTAGAATGGAAATATATAAAATTTGAACATTATTCCGTTACAACAATTCAGTTTTAGATTTCCGCCCCTTGATCCTTGTTCTTGATGTACCGCATTCGCTCATTTGCTTCCCAAATAATAGGCAAGTTGGACTTTTTTGGATAGAGGGGAGTATAATCCAACCTGATTAATAATCACATATATGAAAAAAATACTTATCGGGATCGCAATGCTCACTTTGTTGGGTACTGGCTGTCAAAAAAAGGTCGACACGGAAATTCAAGACGTAATACCTACCGATGGCTTCGAATGGCAAAGTCCAGGAGAAACAGGCTACGATTATTACATAACAAAAGAAGGCTACAGCGATCCCATATTCAGTGATCCAGAGAGCGGCATTAGTTTCTCATTAACTTTAGACGCAGATTATCTTCGGATAAACAAATCAGGTGAAGGCCCAGAAAAAATAGTTTCTTTCAGAATTCAAAACTACGACCCAAAAGGTGCAGATAAAATTGGGTTAAATGACATCGAATATTATATCGAGTTTTCAGTTTATTATGATGATTCCACCGGAACAGCTTACTCTGAATCTTTTGGTTTAGAGGATTGTGCCACAATACTAAGCTCAATAGAAACGGTGGAATCGAATGAAGGAACTCGTTACATGGGTTATCCTGATCAAGGTGGCGACAGTGGTGGGGAAAGGTATGCAATTTGTTATAACGGTAACGGCCCAGATTACTATCTTCAAATCACCGATAATAATAGCGACCATCCAATCAGAGAACTGATCAAAAGCAGTTTCTTCCAGGAATAACGAGAAGTTTTTTGGCTCGCATCAATAACCTAATACAGACGTATGGCATTAGATCCAATAACTATTCAGAAAGAGCGCGAAAAAATAGAACAAGTACAACTAACCGGCATTATTAGAAAATCAGATCTTGTCGAGGACACAGAGTGTATAGATACATATTCAACAACAGTTGATACAGGAGAGGGAACGATGGACTTTCAGTATTATGTACTAAGTGGTGAGTGCGAAACAGATTCCATATACGACATTGTCAAACAGCCATTTGCTGAGAATACAACGGTACGATTGTCACTTGCTCAAGAAGAACCACCTATCATGATTTCCGGCAATGTGCTGTTTACTCCTGAGCCATTCTTATCTTTTCCTACTAACTACATTTTCAGTGGAGCGCTCTTTTTGATCGTAGGTATTCTTGTTGGCGTGCTGTTGAAGCGCAAGAATAAAAATATCAACGCCTAACGCTCTCATACATCTCTTTAGATTTTGAAAAAATGTATATACAGTTAAACTGATTTATAATTTAAATAAAATAATGATGGAAAACGAAAAAATGACATTGAACTCAATTAAGGGAAAGCTTCATTCCAAATCCATTTTTCTAAAGGATGAAAAAATACTTGGACAGCCGAGCGTGATTGCTTATGAAAAAAAGTTTAAATGGAGCTGGTTGGCTACACAGTTAAACACATTTATTGTTGCTTCTGATTTTGGCGACGAAAATATAACGGTTGATTTAATAGAAAAACATTTGTCTGAAGCCTTTACTTTTGCAAAGAATAATTACACGGGTTGGCCAAGGGGCTTCCAGTCAGGAGTTGGTGTGATATCAATGTTGATTTCTAAAAACATCACTCCTGAGGCTAAAGAATATTGCAAAATCTTAAAATCAGGTAAAAAATGGGCAGGTTTTACTATTCCCGTTACTATCGATTCTTCTGCAAATGAAGTGAGTTATTTTGAAAAGAATCCCATTTGGGGGAGGATTTATTACCCTCATTTTAAAAAGATGATTTTAGAGATAACTCAATAATTAAGGAAAATTGGATAAATGTTCCTATCAAAATTCATGTTTTTATGAATAGAGAGCTAATAAAAGGAATAATCATCCCTGTTATTACGATGATGACTTCAGCGGTTCTTTTTTATCTTATGAACGCTCACTCTAAGATTTTTAGTATCGGCAGATTAATGAGGCATTGTACACAAGATCCACTGAGCTCTTTCCCTTGTCATGCTATTTACGATATCTACGCATTAGCAGCCCTAACAGTGATTTTTACTCTAGCGTTGTTAACGGCAATAATTAAGATAATAGTATTCGTACGAGCAAATAAAAAACGGCAACTTTAGATGTGTTAGGCAAGATCCACCTTTAAATTGCTAATCCCCAATAGCAGTGGTAAAGTTTGCCGCAAACAGGGTTATGCAAAATTTGAAATTATTATTTATTGTCAAATAGCTATGAGTAAAAAAGATGATTTGTTCAGAAAAATTGAATCAAGCAGCTGGTTTAAAGAACTTGAATCAAGTGATTGGTTCAGTAAAGTTAAAGCAAATAATTGGAGCGGAAAAATTGAATCAAAAGAAGACGCAATAAAAATAATTAAAGATGTATCTAATGGATTTTTAGTTTTAGCGGGTATTCAAATTGGCCTAGGACTTTTAATTGGAATCGAAGCAATAATTGATGGTGTCATTTATGCGGTCTTAGCATTATTGCTACGCAAATTTAATAGTAGAGTTGTTGCCATACTCCTTTTGTTCCTTTCACTCATTGCTGCCGTGTTAACTGGAATAAACAAATTCGGGGGTGGCCAAGGAGGAGCTAATATTTTTTTAGCATTTATAATGATTTATGTCAGCGTAAGGGCTATAAAAGCAACATTTAAATACAATAAGCTGAAATAATTTTAGACAAAAAATCTTAACTACCCTTCCTACCATGAACAAAACAACTAAATTATTATTGGGAGCCACTATGGTGACGATTATTATCGGAAGCGGTTTCCTAATTGCACAAAAACCAAACGATCTCGATTCTGATAAAAATGATCCGTCTTCGTCAAATATAGAAGATTTCCAAACAGAAAATCTTGAAATAGAAAATAATATGGAAGCGACATATGAAAACTATGTGAATCAGGACTTTAATATCCAGATATCGTATCCGAACACCTATGAACTGCAAGAAGGATTGATGGGGATATTAGTTTTTTTCTTTTCACCGATAGAAAGTTCTACAGATTTATTTCAAGAGAATTTCAATGTGATGATCCAGGATTTATCAGCGCAACCAATGAGCTTGGAGGAGTATACGGATTTGAGTTTAGGACAAATTGAAACTGTAATTACTGATTCAGAAATGATATCTTCTAAAGAAACAATCTTAGATGGAGAATCTGCCTATGAAGTGATATACACAGGAACTCAAGGGCGATACAGTTTGAAATGGAAACAATTATGGACTGTTCTTGATAATAAGGCTTATGTTTTAACTTCTACCTCAGAAGTAAATGAATTTGATGATTATTCGGAAGTCTTTGATACAATGTTTGACTCTTTTGAGATCTCAAATTAGGCTGAATTCAGAAGAGCCTATCTACCTTAAACTTAAAGTCTATGCTTATCTGGGGATCAAGAGGTGAAAATATCGACCTCGGTAAGGTCAAAGAAGAACAATGTAGTGTTTGTGAAAAAAAACGCCCTTATCACCTTCGTTTGTCGTATCGTTGGTTTCATTTCTATTGGATATTCGGGATGGTAACTGAAATTAAATATTTCTTGCTCTGTGACGTGTGCAGTAGAGGCCAGGAAATAGACAAAAAAGAGATCGCCCAATGGAACAAAGAAGTCTCCATCCCATTTTGGAGAAGGTATGGACTTTTGATTTTTGCGGTAATAGCCATTTCCATCGCGACTTTGGCGAGTCTGGGATATTAGAGAAAGGTAATTTTGCCTTATTCCTGCATTTATGATAGCCTCGAATAGTACTAATCATGAATCTATGAGTTCAAAAGATAAAAGGGCAAACAGTTCCGGAGTAGCAATGGTTCAAATTCCTCTTTCAGCTTTTCGATGTATTTCCACTTATCCAAGTGAACAAAAAATGATTTGTGAAATCAGTATGGCTGAACTCACTTCAGCGAATGATGTAGAGACTTTAGATGAAATCATAAACCAAGCTCGTCTCGATTACGCTACAGGCGACTACCAAAGCTTTGAAAATCCTAAGGACCTGATCGCTGAACTAAGAAGCTAAGTTAATGAAAATCAATCTCTCGCCACGCTTCAAAAGATCTTACAAAAAGCTGCCCCCTAATGTTCAAGATGACTTTGACGAAAAAATCATCTCTTTCATAAAAAATCCACGAGATCCAAAACTGAGTTCACATAAACTCAAGGGTAAACTACAGAACTGTTTATCATTTAACCTGAAAGATGGTTATAGAGTCCTATTTGAGTTCAGGGCAAAAGATGAAATAGACCTCCTGGATCTTGGCCCACACGACAAATACAAACTGTGGAGGAACTAAGCGAAAAAACCTCAACTAAAAAATTTATTAACTTAATCAATAAAACATGAAAATCCTATCAGCAATATTTTGGTTGATGTTCGGGGGCACATTAGCATCAATGGCGGTAAACTATGGCGTAATAGCAGCAAATGCCGGAGACCTCTCTACACCGGAAGGAATGGCCATCTATAACTTACACGATCATTTATTGGGTTATGCCTTATTTTTTATTGCAGGAACTGTAATATCCTTAGTCGCAATGATTGCGGTCAAGCTCACTCAAAACTCTAAAAAGTAAATTTCAGTCAACTCTTATGAAAAAAAGTATATGTTTAGGCCTAATTTTTTTGGTATTTACAGGATGCAATGTCGGGCAAAAACAAGAAACCAGTACAGGGGAAAGGGATAGCATGGTGTTAGAATCACAAACAAATACGTCTAAACGAAATTCGGTACTAGACATTAATGAAGAGCTTATTTTTGAAGAGTATTTACCTATTTTGATGTTTCATTACATCGAAGATGTGCCTTCAGATAGTCCGGACCAACTGAGATACGGCCTCTCCTTTGCCCCCGAAAGCTTAGAGCAATTTCTCATCTATTTTAAAGAAAACAAGATTGAAACACTCACATTTTGGGATTTAAAAGAAATCATAGAGGGCAAAAAGAACTTTCCAGAAAAAGCAGTTATTTTAACTTTTGATGATGGTTACATCAGTCATTATGAAAATGCTTACAAACTTTTAGATCAATACGGAATGAAAGGAGTATTCTATATCATCTCAGACAAACCAGATAACGACCCAAATTACGCAAGATGGGAGCAAATTCTTGAAATGTCTAAGAATGGACAAGAAATTGCTTCGCATACGGTTTCTCATCCAAATCTAGTTGGATTATCTGAAGAAAACATCAAATATGAGCTCCAAAAATCGAAAGAGATCATCGAAGCAAAAATAGGAAAACCAGTCATCTCACTATGTTATCCAGCCGGGAAATATGATGATCGAGTCGTAGAAATAGCAAAGGAGAATTATTTGTTTGCTCGCACTACAGAACCAGGGGAATATTTCTCGCTCAACGAAAGATATACAATGCCTACGGTTAGGATATTCCCAACAACAGGAATTGCCTCTCTTGAGGCATGGTTCAGTCAAGACTAAAGCGACATCACATATACGGCATATCCAGTTTCTCGCCTTAAATAAAATTATTCGGTAAATTTAATGCAATGGAAAAAGATAAAAAAGGTGCGATACAAAAAAACAATAAAAATGCCATTATTGCTTTTGTATTATCAGTAATTTCACCTTTCGCTGTACCAGCTATAATCGGGATGACCTGCGCTATCGCTGGGGTCATCTTTGCTGTCGTTGCTATCATTCAAATCAGGCATACTCAGGAAAAAGGTAAAGCTTGGGCCATTGCAGCTATAGTCATTCAATTGATGATGATTACGATGGTGATCGCCTTGGGTATAATACTTAGTGGAGTGTCTCCCCACTAAGAAACTGAGTCCATAAAAATCAAAAAATATGATCAAACTCAATTATCAAGAATATCGCATTGAAATCTTTAATGACGAAACTTATACGAAAAATTCTGCGGATAACTTAAATCAGTACGACTTTGAATACAGCAATGATGATAGCTCACACATTCACTCGAAACATGGGATCAGAATCCTGAAGGGGAATGGAATCATCAAGAGTGCCATTTTACTTTCATCCGATGGCACAGCAATCGTTGCAGCAATATTGAATAATGACGATTTAGCAATATGCGTTGGGAGTCATATTTTTTCTATAAATATCCCTTCGCTTAAACTGAATTGGAAAATTAAAGCAGATTCAGCAGCATGTTTTGGAGTGTATTGGAAAAACAACTCATATATTGTGCATGGTGAATTAGAAATTTCTCAAATTGATCAGCACGGAAAAATGAAGTGGCAATTCAGTGGAAAAGATATTTTCACAACCCCAAAAGGGGATCTAGATTTCATGATTAAAGACGACGGGATTTTTGTTAAAGATTGGGAATACAATCAATACAAAATAGATTTTAATGGGAACGGTGGCCTTCTTAATGACGACCAATAAGAACGCTTACGCGCCTCAGACCTCGATTCCTGGGACGGGAAATCCTTTGCAAAGTTCTTTCACTTCGTCATGAACTTTAGAATGGACATTCACATCCCCTGCATTGGAAACGACTTCATCCACCCATCCCGCTAAAATCCGCATTTGTTCTTCCTTCATCCCACGAGTGGTGATCGCCGGAGTCCCCATGCGGATACCTGAAGGATCAAAAGGAGATCGGGTGTCAAAAGGAACCATGTTCTTATTACAGGAGATCCCTGCCATTTCGAGGGCTTTTTCAGCCTCTTTCCCAGGCACTCCCTTGCTCGCCATGGTATCGATGAGCATCAGGTGATTATCCGTTCCATCGGAAATGATTTTGAAGCCTCTTTTCATCAGTTCATCGGCAAGCACTTTAGCATTCACAATCACTTGGCGAGAATATTCCTTGAACTCAGGACGTAAAGCTTCTGCAAAGGCCACGGCTTTGGCCGCATTGATGTGATCATGAGGCCCTCCTTGCATACCAGGAAATACGGCTTTATCGATGGCTTTGGCATAGGCCTCCTTGCACATGATCATGGCTCCACGAGGTCCACGCAGCGTTTTATGAGTGGTGGTGCTCACAATATCGAAATAAGGAACAGGAGAGTCGATTTGTCCGCCCGCAATCAATCCCGCAATATGGGCAATGTCTGCCAAGGTAATAGCGCCAATTTTATCCGCGATCTCTTTAAAACGCTTCCAATCAAGATTACGAGAGTAAGCAGAGAATCCGGCCACGATCATCTTGGGTTTCTCACGGAGCGCGATTTCTTCCACTTTGTCCATATCGATGATTCCATTTTCCTCCACCCCATAGCGAACAAAATTGTAAAGCAGGCCGCTGAAGTTCACCGGGTGCCCATGAGAGAGATGTCCTCCATGGTCCAAACTGAGCCCAAGCACCTTGTCGCCCGGTTTGAGAGTAGCAAAGTAAACAGCCGCATTGGCAGGAGATCCGGACAGAGGTTGAACATTCACGTGGTCACACCCGAAGAGCTGCTTAGCTCGCTCAATCGCCAAATTTTCAACCGTATCAATGTTGACTTGCCCTGCATAGTAACGTTTTCCAGGATATCCTTCAGAGTATTTATTCGTCAAAATAGTGCCCATGGCTTCAAGAACGGCAGGAGAAACATAGTTTTCGGAAGCAATGAGTTCGAGTTCATCACGTTGGCGTTGAGCCTCTAACATGATGGCTTGGTAGATAGCGGGATCTTGAGCTTGGAGCTGCGTGAGCATGGGGAGGGGGTTAAAAAGTGAAGGAATGCTTGTCGGTGATGAGTAGATCAAGGGGGACGTCGTGGGCTTCAGCCGGAATTTGGGGAATCACTTGCTCTTCAAACGCGAGACCTACTTTGAAGCCTTTTATGACTTTGAGCAAGCGATCATAGTGACCTTTCCCGTAGCCAATACGGTGGCCATGAGGGTCAAAAGCAATGCCGGGTACCACAATCAAATCAATATGGGATGGATTTTGCTCCTCCGTTTCACTGGGTTCCATAATACCGAAAGCCCCGGGTTTGAGTTCGTCATAGAGTTTCACGGCATGAATTCTTAAATGGCTTTCGTCCACTTTTGGAGCAAAAATACGCTTGCCTTCTTTCAAAGCGGTTTGAATGAGGAAATGAGTATCGACTTCTTCGGGGGTCGAGGCATAAAAAAGGACGCTTTTGGCGTCTTTATATTCTTTAAGTTCGAGCAGTTTGAGAGCAATTTTTTTACTCTTTTCCGCATGTAATTCTCGAGGGAGAGCTTGACGCTTTTCCCGCATTTCTTTACGAAGAGCGTATTTAATCATGGATGAAAACCGCATTCAGTCTGCCTTTACACACACCTTTTGTAAAGCTTAAAAAACCGTTAGAATGTCGGAAGTATCCGTTCTCTCAAAATTTATCCTTTAAAGATCATTTTATGGAAAATCGTTTTAAGAAAATGCTGGTCGCTACAAGCTTTTTAGGCCTTTTATTCGGGGTAGTGGGGGGCACGGTTAGCTCGGCTTTATTCTTGGAATACAGTGATTTTGATGAATCTAAGGGGGAGGAAGCGGAAACCAATCTGTATTTTGAAGCGGGCTCTTATAATGAAGTGATTAAGAAAGTGAGTCCCGCCGTCGTTTCGATCGTAGCCCTTAAAGATTTATCGGCCTATTACGAGCAGATGTATTTTTTTGGCCCCTTCCAATTTGGTCCTAATCAAAATAATGAGGCTCAAGGAGAAGAGGGGGAACTCTCACAGGTGAGCAGCGGAACAGGTTTTATTCTCACGCCAGATGGATTAGTGATCACCAATAAGCATGTGGTGGAAGATGAAGAAGCTCAGTATGTCGTGATTTTGGAAGACGGAACAGAGTTAGAGGCGGAAATCCTGGCCAGAGATACCTTGAATGACATCGCTTTGGTCCAAATTCTTGGAGAAGATGAGCGGCTGGGCGAACTCCCCACTATAGAATTTGGGGATTCAAGCGAAATCCAAGTGGGAGATCCCGTGATTGCTATAGGGAACGCTCTTGGAGAATATTCCAATACGGCCACGGCAGGGATTATTTCCGCCACGGATCGGGAAATCATTGCCGCAGGGGGCAATTTTGGAACCGAAACTTTAGTAAATTTGATCCAAACGGACGCCGCCATCAATCCTGGGAACAGCGGAGGGCCTCTCTTCAATCTGGCAGGAGAAGTGATTGGGATGAACACGGCCATAGACAGCACGGCAAGAGGCATCGGTTTTGCTATTCCTTCCAACGATATTGCAGGAGTGGTGAGCTCCTACCAAGAGTATGGGGAGATCATTCGGCCTTTTATTGGGGTTCGTTATGTTCCTGTAACGGAGCGGCTTAAGGAGTATTTTAGCCTTACGGTCGATCATGGCGTCTACGTCATGAGTGATGCGGAAACAGGCCCCGGAGTCATAGAAGGAAGCCCTGCAGATAAAGCGGGCATACAAGAAGGGGACGTGATTTTGAGCTTTGGAGGCAAAAAAATCACTGAATCTTTCTCTTTGCAAAATGGAGTAGCGGAATATTCCGTAGGGGACGAAGTTCAAGTCTTGATTTGGCGCGACGGACAAGAGTTGACTTTGACTTTGAAACTGGAAAAAAGCCCCAGTGGGGAATAAGATTGAATCTGCCGAAAATGGCACCGTCTCTATTTTGGGACGGTCTCTCTATAATCTATAAACGATGGTGGGCGCTGAGGGATTCGAACCCCCGACCCTCTCGGTGTAAACGAGATGCTCTAGCCAACTGAGCTAAGCGCCCATAAATGGGTGTTTTGGTGTGCGTTTGATAGACACCTGATGCATAGGAGATGGTGCGCAGGAGAGGATTTGAACCTCCAATCCGGTAAAGGAGCTACCACCTCAAGGTAGTGCGTCTGCCAATTTCGCCACCTGCGCATATTTCAAAGTGCCCACGCATTTTAGCGAATCTTGCGAAAAGCACAAGATTATTCTACAGTGAAATCACACGCAAACTGTTATGACAACTGAAATTGAGTTTTTACGGCATTTGGCCTTAGCCCTTTTTATGGGCGGGCTTATTGGAATTGAGCGAGAGCGGAATCATAAGAAAGGGATGGCGCATGAATTTGGAGGCATTCGGACCATGTCCCTCACCGCTATGCTTGGGTTTTTAGTGTATCGCCTCTTCCCAGAAAATACCTTAGCTTTTTCGGTGCTCAGCTTAGGATTTTTAGGTCTGCTGATTTCCTCTTATATTGTTTCTTCTTTGCAAAATAAAAACTCCGGAGCCACCACAGAAATGGCCGGCTTTCTGGCTTTTTTGGTAGGAGTGCTCACGGGCATGGACCAAGAACTCTATGCCGTTACCGTGACTTTGCTTTTAGTGCTCATTTTATATTTTAAAGAAGGTCTCCATCGTTTCGCCAGACGCTTGGATAAAGAGGAGCTTTACGATGTGTTTAAATTTATTGCCGTGGCCTTTATCGCCTTGCCTCTGCTCCCCAACCAAATCTACGGGCCTTTGGATGTTTTGAACCCCTACGAGATTTGGTTGATTGTGGTCCTTATTTCAAGTATTTCTTTTGTCAGCTACATTGCCATTAAAATTTTAGGCCCCAAGGATGGCATAGGATTGAGTGGTCTTTTGGGCGGCTTTATTTCTTCCACCGCAGTGGCGATGAGCTTTGCGGGACTCAGTAAGAAAACAAAAAATATCGTAGAGCCTTTCGTGTTTGGCATTTTAGTGGCATCGTCGGCCATGTTTGTTCGCGTTTTTTTAACGCTTTCCGTTCTAAACGCAAAATTAGCCACTGTGCTTTTTTGGCCTCTTTTTTCCATGGCGGGGAGTGGTTTTTTCCTAGCATTTTTCTTCTGGTTGAAGGCGCAGAAAAAAAACGAGGTTCATCTTGCAGAGGAAACTTTGGATTTACATTCCCCTTTTTCATTGAGATCCGCACTAAAATTTGGCCTTTTGTTCGCCGCCATGATTTTTATTTCCAAATTTGCCAGTGAGTATTGGGGTTCTTATGGAATTTACCTCACCGCTTTTTTCTCGGGAATTTTCGATGTGGATGCCATCTCCGTTTCAATGGCCAACCTAAATGGGGCGGGACAAATGAGCGCGGTGGTTGCCGGGATGGGCGTTTTGATCGCAACCATAACCAACACGCTATCCAAAGGAGCTATTGTCCTCTTGTTTGGATCCTCCGCCGTAGGAAAAAGAACCGCCCTTTGCCTTTTAGCCATAGTCGGCGTGGGATTGAGCACTTTTTGGATCATGAATTGAAGGCGTCTTCAATGAGCTTTTTCATAGCTTTTTGAAAATGTTCCTCGGAAAAGGCTTGAGCTCGTTCAGCAATTTTCTTGGCATCATAGCTCTTCTCATGGATGAGAAGTTGAGTGAGGCCCGCCTCCATGCTTTCTACCGTCGCTTCCTCAAAAAACTCGCCCGTTACCCCTTCAAGTATGGTTTCAGTCAGCCCTCCTTTTCGATAAGCGAGGACAGGTTTGCCACACGCCATGGCTTCTACTGGAGCAATGCCAAAATCTTCTTCTCCTGGAAAAATAAAAGCACGGCAGTTCTCTAAGTATTCTTTGACCAATTCATCGGATTTAAACCCAAGAAAGTCGATGTTATTGGCCGCCATGCGTTTTAAGCGCCCCTCATCTGGGCCCGTGCCAATCACGACCAGCCTCTTCCCTATACGATTAAACAATTCCACCGCCAAATCCACTCGTTTATATCGGCTGAGTTGCGAAACAATCAAAAAATACCCCTCATTTCGGGCATGAGCTACAAAATTTTGGGTATGAACGGGAGGGTAAATCACCTGAGATTCTCGGCGATAATATTTATGAATACGTCCTTGAACCGTTTTAGAGTTGGCAATAGCAATATCCACTCTTTCAGAAGCCAAAAAATCCCACATGCGAACCTTATGGATCAAACGACCCGCCAAACTTTCTCCAATCAATCCCAGCTCTTGTTCCTTTAAGTATTCATGAGTGTAATCCCAGGCATAACGCATGGGAGAGTGGTAATAGCAGATGTGTTTGGTCTCTAGATTGGTCACTACTCCATGGGCATAAGCCGAACTGCTGCTCACCACCACGTCAAAATCAGACAGGTCAAAGCTTTCAATGGCCCCTGGCATAAACGGAAACAGGAGTTTGTGCACACCCGGAATAAAGCGAGGAAATTTTTGCAGATAAGAGGGGCGAACCCGTTCAGGTGGAAAAAGATCTCCCACTATTTTCTCATTATACAAAAGCGTATAAACGGGAGCTTCAGGGTATAAATCCATGAGAGATTTCAGGACACGTTCAGCACCCCCTAAGCGGAGCAAAAAATCATGGACGAAGGCGATGCGGAGAGGACGCTCTTTCATGCAAGCAGTCTAAGAGTTAGAAAAGAGATCCGCAAGAGCGTGACTGGCCTTTTCCCAAGAAAAAGTGGAATAGCGTTGGTAACCTTTCAGGGTAAGCACAGAGGCTAATTCGGGTTCTTCGATGAGGCGAAGCATCGCTTTAGAAAAGCCATCGATGTCTTGAGGTGGAACATAAAGACTCGCATCGCCCCCTATTTCTCGAAGCACGGGAATGTCGGAGCACAGAACGGGGCAGCCCGCTTGAAAAGCTTGCAAAAGAGGGAATCCAAAGCCTTCTTCCAAGGAAGGAAACACAAAGGCCGTTGCACGTGCAAAATAAGAAGAAACATCCTTTTCTTTCATGAAACCTGGCAGTTCAATGCCCGGCTGATTTTGAAGTAGGGTTTTGATTGAATCCCAACCATGGCCCGGACGCCCGGCCAGAACCAGACGAGCAGGGGGATATTTTTTTCGTACGATTTGAAAAGCCTGAGCCAAAGTACTTAAATTTTTTTTAGCTTCTAGTCGGCCTAAGTAAAAGAAAAGGGGGTCTTTGGAAGGGAGAGCTTTTTCTTTCAGTGCTTCGAGAAGAAGAGGCCCATGGTGAATCGCAAGAATTTGCTCAGGCCGGGCAGCAAAAATTTCTTTCAAATCTTCAGCCACAGCTTGAGTTGGCACTAACACTTTTTCGCAGTTTTTAAGTGCACGGCGAGTGTTCCATCTTAAATACAATCTCTGGAACAGGCTATAAACTTCGGGGATTTTTTCAAAAGCTAAGTCATGGATCATCACGAAACTTCTTCGAGGAGCAAAAAAAGGAAGCACGTGGGCGGGCACAAAAAGGATATCAGGTTTATGTAAAAACATTTCTATGGACAAACGGACTAAAGTCCATAGGCGCGGACCCCAAAGCACTCGCTGAGAGGAATCAGGGAAATGGGATATTTTACGAGGAGTGTAGAGTCGAAAAAAGCTTTCTTTTAAGCTGGGTTCCCT
>CAZHKJ010000018.1:0-16071 GCA_964533115.1 uncultured Candidatus Peribacteria bacterium
CGTAGACATAAGGGCCTTCCACCTTAAATGAGGCTGATTTTATGCCTGCCGTTTCTCCGTTTGAAAGATCCATTTGCGTCGTCTTCCACCCCTGGGCCTCACAATAACGAAGATACATGCGCATCAGGATCTCTGCCCAGTCTTGGGCGTCCACACCCCCGGTTCCCGCATGAAAAGAAAGGATAGCGGACGCGTTGTCGTAGGGGCCGGAAAGATAGAGCTCGGTGCTGAGTTTTTGGTAAGTTTTTTCCGCGATTTTAAGCTCCAAGGCCAGTTGTCCCAAAGCCTCTTGATCGTCTTCCTCGGTCAGTTCCAAAAGCTCTACCAGATCCTTTGTTTCTTGCCCCAGCTGCTCCCACGAGCTAAGGGTGTTGCGAATGAAGCCTGCTTCTTTGGAAATTTTTTGCGCTTTTTCTTGCTCAGACCAAAAATCGGGCGCTCCCATTTGGGCTTCCAGTTCGGCGAGTTTCTTTTTCTTCTCTGGGAAATGAAGGTGCTCAATGGCTTTTTCGAGCTCTTCATTTAGAGCATTGAGCCGGTCTTTAAGGTCTTGGATCTTCATGTGGAGCTTGGCGATTTTTGCGTTTTATTCGGTTTAGAATCTAGCCTTTTGTCCGTATTTCTACAAGTGGACGTCTTTCCTTGAAGCGTTTAGAATGGCCCAGATCATGTCTACTGCAAACAAAATCCTTGGGAATACCGTCATTCAAGTGGGTGGTCGCGCCATCATGGCCCTCACCAGTATTGTTATTTTAAAAGTGGTTTCTCATTTTTTAAGTGTAGAGGGCTATGGCCAATACACGGCGGTTTATGAGTTTTTGTCTTTTTTTGGGATCGCGGCTGATTTTGGCTTGTTCACGATTGGGGTTCGGGAAATGAGCAAGGGGGCGCGCAGTAAGGATTTTGTGGCGGGAAATATTTTTGGGATGCGCATTTCTACCGCCGCTCTGGCGATGACTCTGGCGGTACTGACCGTGTTTCTGCTGCCCAAGTACCAAGGAACCTATATTCCGTCGGGTGTTTCCATCGCTTCTTTGGCGGTTTTCTTTGCTATTTTACAAGGCACCGCTTCCAGCGTTTTACAGGTAGAACTTAAGATGCAATTCGCGACCGTGGGCCTGGTGGTGGGGAAGCTGATTTCTTTGTTTTGGATGCTGGCCGTGATTTTTTATTTTTATGCAGGAGTGCCCAGCCAAGAATCGTTTAACCAGCTGATGGTGGCGGGTCTTGTGGGCAACTTTTTTGCCTTTGTCTACACCTTCTATTTTGCGGGCCGTTTTGCGAAGCTGCGTCCTCGTTTTGATTGGAGCTATTGGAAAGAAATCTTTAGGGGAGCTTTCCCCTATGGAATCGCTCTGGTTTTTAACACCATTTATTTTAAGATCGACAGCTTGATGATTCTGTTTATGAAAGGCCCTCAGGAACTTGGTTATTACGGTCCGGCCATGCGCATGCTCGAAATTTTGAATGTGATCCCCGTGTTTTTTATGAATAGTGTGCTCCCTGTGTTGAGCAAGGCTCTGAGTGAGACGGGGGCGGAGGCGAAAGCCAAAGTGGATCGGATTTTACAACTGTCGATGACTTTTTTATTCATGGCTTCTGTGCCGATGGCCATTGGCTTGTACTTGCTGGCGTATCCCATCATTTTCATCATCACTCAGCCTGAATTTTTGACTCAACTGGATAAAGGCATTTATGGGTCCGACATCGCTTTGCAGATTTTATCTCTAGCCATGTGCATTTCCTTTAACAGCAGTTTGTACAATTATTCTCTGGTGGCGATTGGGAAGCAAAGTAAACTTCTGTGGGTGAATATTTTGGCGGCTCTTTTTAATGTTGGCTTTAATTTTTATGCCATTCCTCTCTGGGGCTTCCGCGGAGCCGCTTGGACCACGGTTGCTACCGAAATCCTGATTTTAATGGTTCTTGGGTTCTTGGCCCGCCGTCATCTTCAATATAAGGTGGACTTTCCTAGTTTTGCCAAAGTGAGTTTTGCGGGAGGAGTGATGGGGTTAACCGTATGGCTCTTGAAAGATCCTTCCTATACCTGGTTGGGCTTGGAAAATTTAAACGTGCTCTTGCTGACCGCCTTGGGAGCGGTGGTTTACGTTGGCCTCCTATGGCTACTCCGTGCCTTCCCTGAAGAAATTCATGCCAAAAGAAAGGGCTTGATCAAACCTTTGTCCTGAACCCGCGTCTCATCTTTGAGCGCCTTCGCTCCGAACCATTGCTTGGAATTCCTTTCCTTTTTCTTGAAAATTTTTCCACAGTCCATAGCTGGGAGAGGCCATGGACAGAAGGCAAATAGACCCTTTGGGCGTGTGCTCGTAGGCGAAGCGCACCGCTTCTTTCATGCTCTTGGTTTCCAGGCACTTGAAACCCTCTCGTGAACGCAGCATTCTCGTGCCCGTTTCTGGGAAAAGAACCAGGTTTTTGATTTTATATTGGTGAAGCGCTTTTTCTAATTCCGTAAAGTCATAGCCTCGATCTTCGCCTCCCAAGAAAACAGTCCCAATGGGAGCTAGCTTGCTGAGGGCTTTGAGTGCTTCAATCGTCGATTCCGGAGAGGTGGAAATCGCGTCGTCGTAAAAAACAACCCCTCGAATCTGCGCTATTTTTTGAAGACGATGAGGAAGGGGCTTAAAGGAGCTGACGGCTTTTTGCAGGATTTTATTAGGGATTGGAGGTGCTTGCTGGAGACTCCTGACGGCTTGGGCCGCGGCAACAGCCCCCGCTAGATTCTTTTCATTGTGCCCTCCCAAGAGAGGGCTTTCTTTCGGCTGCCATTTAGAGAACTCTTGTGTATGAGCGGCGGTGAGCTTGGCCCATTTTTTAAGTTCGGGATGAGATGTATTGCAAACAAAAATCTGCCCGGGGCTTTGAAGACGAATCAGGTTTTTCTTGGCCTCATAATAAGGCTGTATCCCTCCATGGTAGTTCATGTGCTCCGGGAAAAGATTCGTGATCACCGCGACGTCTGGGGACAAGGGACTGTCGTCTAGTTGATAGCTAGACAGCTCTAAAACATAGAGCTCTTTGGCCCTTTGTGGCTTTAGGAGAACCTCCAACATCGGCAGTCCGATGTTGCCCAAAAGTTTGTGGGAGATTTTTGCTGTTTTTAAGAGGTGAGCCACAAGACTCGCGGTGGTGCTTTTCCCTTTGCTTCCGGTTACCCCCACCTTGAGATGCCGATCTTGAGCGAAGAAAATCTGGGTCGCGGTGGTGTAGGGAATCGTGAGTTTTTGCTTTGGGATTCCCGGCGTTTTGATGGCAAATTCTGCGGTATTTTGATGGGCAAGATAGTCAGGATTTTGGCTTTCATCTGCAATAATGATCGGTAGCTCTGGATAGAATTTTTTTAGATATTTTTCGCTGACTTTTCCCTCTTTCCCGTAACCTAAAATCAAAACGTTTTTAAGTCCTAAAAATTTAAAATGGGCGGGGAGCGTCGGGGAGTTTTGAATCTTAAAAAGTTCGGGGTTCTCTTCGGGAAATTGCTTTTTTATTAAGGGTAAAATCTGCTTCAGAATGAGGGTCTTTCCCCAGTTTTTTTTGGCCCGCTTTAGTGCGGTTCTTGTTTCCTCAAAAGTCCCTACGCAGTCGAACGGTTTCATCGCTCCCAGTTCACAAAGGTCTTTGTATAAGGGGAGCAATTTTTCATCTTCGAAACAATTTTTTTTGAAGATCTCGATCAAGATTGCGGGCTCTAAAAAAGCGGCGAGTTCAGCAAAAACAAAGGCGCATTTGGCGCATTCCCCACACCAACGCTTTTCGGGCCGATTTTTGCTGACACGAAAACTTCGGTTGCAGCTGCTGAAAACAGGGAAATACTTTGGGTACTTGACGAACTCTTCTACCACACGAATTTCGTACAAATGCCGAATCGCCGAAAAATAAACCAAGTCGGGGCTGAGCTTTTGTCGAGTGTGCTCCTGTAATAAGGCTTCAAATTCTGCTGATTTGCTCCACTGGTGATTGATTTCTGCGCCTAAATAGCTGACATTGCCCACATTGCTGCTGGCTTCATTTCCCACCACCATGTACCGATAGCCGTAAAGCGCAGCGGCAAAAAGCCCCACTAGGGCAAAGATGGAAGAAATGGGAATATGTCCATTGAAAGCTCCAGGGAACTGTTTTTTTTGCTCCTCTTCAGATAAAAGAATTTTTGGGTCCAAGCCTCGATGAATGCTCAGCTTTTTGAGGCCCATGGCTCGTGAGACTTCTTCGACAATAGGGCTTTCTTTCCCTGTTTCTAGAACGAAGGCCGTGAGCGGCAATTGGCGTTTTTTAAGAAATTCTCCCGCCACTATGGAGTCCTTTCCACCCCCTAAACCAAGAAGGGCGCGCTCTTTTGTCGGCAGGCGCACGGGGATAAAGGTCTTGGCGTTTTTGTGGAACGGGAAGTGGATGAGGCCCCGAAAATCAATCTTATTTCTGTAAAAAAATTCCCCTAGGCCTTTTTCGTAAAGCGTGTTCCAAAACATCGCTTCACTCGAACTGAGTTCATAGGGCATTTGAATTTTCTTCGGGCAGTACAGTTTGTAATAACTCAATCCTAAAACCAAGTGGAGATTTTTGAGGAGTTCTTTGAGTAGGCTGGGGGGGATGTCCTGTGTTTTACGTTTAGGCAAAGTTAAAACTTCGGTGAAGTCCACGGCGGGAGCTTTTTCGAAGTGAAGGGTGTACTTAAAAATCGCTTGCCTTTTTCGGGGTGAGAATTGGGTGGACTTGAACTCAAATGCGCTGGCTTTCATCATGATTTAGACTAGACTTCTTTCTGGACTTTTTCCACTCGAAATGTTAAAGTCCTCTTCGAACAAATCGGGGGAAGAAGACTTGTTTAATCGTAAAAAAATCACCATGAGTAAAATTGATAAATTGTCTGAATGGCTTCGGGCTACCGTACAAGGTGGCTCTAAGGCCCCTTTAGCCGAACCCAAAACCGCTCCTTTGGAGCCTTCGCAGCATCCCATTGTGCCGTCAAAAGCGGTTCAAAAAAAGGGCCCTCCTATTCATCGTGGCGTCATGCGAATGATTCCAGTGGGAGGACTTGAAGAGGTGGGGAAAAACTGCATGATTATTGAATACGAAAACGATATTTTGGTGGTGGACATGGGTTTTCAGTTTCCTGATGAAGAGATGTTTGGTGTGGACTATATTATCCCCGACATTCAGTATCTTGTGGAGCGAAAGGATCGTATTCGTGGCATTTTGATTACGCATGCGCATTTGGATCACATTGGTGCAATTCCGTATGTGCTTGCCGATCTAGGTTTTCCTCCTATTTATGGTTTAAAGCTATCTTTGGGCTTGGTTCAAAAACAATTAGAAGAGTTTAAGCTTCTTAAACAGGCTCGTTTGAATCTTGTGGACAATGAAAAGGTTTACCAGTTTGGTCATTTTGATGTGGAATTTTTCCGTGTAAACCATTCCATTCCGGATTCCATGGGTATTTTTATCAAGTCTCCCGAAGGTTCCATTATTCATACCGGGGATTTTAAATTTGACTTCACTCCTGCTGACGGTATCCCCTCGGATATTCGCAAAATGACGGAGTTGGGCAAGCGTGGCGTAGATATTTTATTTGCCGATAGTACTAATGCCACTAAGCCCGGGCACACGATCTCTGAACGAGTGGTGGCGGAGAGTCTGGAAAAAGCCATTGCGGACGCTCCCGGGCGCATTGTGATTGCAAGTTTTGCGTCTTTGATCGGTCGTATTCAGCAGATCATTGAATTTGCTCAAAAACATGGGCGGAAAGTTTTTCTTTCCGGGGGAAGTTTGGTCGCGAACGTGGAAATCGCTCACAAGTTGGGCTTTGTTAAATTTGCGAAAGGGCATGTGAATGAAATCCGCGGGGTAAACAAATTCGCCGACCGTGAGGTGCTTATTCTCACGACGGGTGGGCAGGGTGAGCCTATGGCCGCGCTGTCGCGCATGGCGACGGGAGCACACGCTCAAGTTAAAATCCACCCTGGTGACACGGTAGTAGTTTCTTCGTCTCCTATTATTGGGAATGAGAAATCCGTTGCTTTCTTGGTGGATTCTCTCGCTCGATTAGGGGCTAAAGTGATTCACCATGGCGTCATGGACGTTCATACGTCGGGGCATGGCCAACAAGAAGATTTGAAGTTGATGATGAGCCTCACGCGTCCTCGGCATCTAGTGCCCATCCACGGCAATTTTTACATGCGTCGGGCTCATGGAGATTTAGGACCCGCCGTTGGTATTGCTCCTGAAAATGTTCATATGCTCGACAATGGAAATGTGATTGAAATTACTAAAGGTAAGGTAGAGATGAAAAAAGAAGATATTAAGGTTCGCTTTGTGGTGGTGGATGGTGAAATGAGGGGAGATTTAGGTTCCAATGTCCTTAAGGAACGCGAAATGATGGCAAAGAATGGCTTAATAACGATCGTTATTAAGATGGCTAAGGGGAAAATGGTGGGGCGTCCTTTTGTGGTGACCAAAGGCTTTTTATATCAGAAAGATCAGAATAAAATTCTGAGCGAAATTGAACATAAGGCTAAAGAAGCTATTGAAAAGTTAAGCGCACGTGAAAAGCATAAGTTGGCGCCGCAGGACTATGAAGGGGCTGTCCGCAGTGAAGTGGCCGGGCTCATTTTGCGCCGTTTTGATCGCCGTCCCATTGTGAACACCGTGGTTCTTTTTGCCTAAATCTTGTGCAAAAGTCTTCGTTGGTCTGTGCAAAACAAGCCTTGGGTTTTGCCGAGCTTCTTTGTTCAAAAGTCGCCTTTCATCTTGCGTGTTTTAATGTTCTTCGGCCTGCTTTTGGCCTTTTGTTCGAAGAGTGTTCACAAGTTTTCCAGGTTTTATCTTTTTATGCACGAGTTTTGCACAGTTTTTAAAATATCAGATTGAAGTTTTACACAATCCAGTTTTGGCTTTTGCTTAAAAAACGATGTTTCTACGTGGTTTTGGACGCATTTAGCAAGGCCTTACTACGTCTTACTACTGTTTTAATTTAATTAATAATTCTTTTCTGTTTCTTATAGACATGTGCTTAAAAATTTGATTTCATTTTATGGCTTTCTTATTTGCTCGTATCCATGAAAATTTCTTGTGCTCAAACCGATCTGTCTTCCGCTCTTTCCTTGGTGAACAGGGCTGTGAGTTCCAATACAACCCTTCCTGTACTGAATAATATTTTATTTAAAGCGGAAGGGCGTCGAGTATTTTTATCGGCCACTAATTTGGAGATTGCCATCTCCGCTTCTTTTGAGGCCAATGTAGAAAATGAAGGGACGCTTACGGTTCCCGCGAAAATGATCAGTTCTTATGTGGTTCTTTTGAACGATAAAGACGTTCATCTATCCGTTTCGAGTGGTAACACTTTGGTTGTTCAAAGCAAGGGTTCAAATACGAAAATAAAAGGAATCTCCAGTGAAGAATTTCCTTTACTTCCCAAGCTTGAAAAACCTGAACTCATCAAACTTCCTTCCGCAGCGGTCTTGTCTGCTCTGGAACAGGTTGCTTTTGCCGCTTCTACGAATATATCCAGACCGGTATTAACAGGTGTGCTTTGGCAAGTTTCAGGGAATCGTTTAAAGTTAGCCGCCACCGACAGTTACCGATTGGGAGAACGAACGGTTGAGCTTCAAGGGAATTCTGAAAAAGAACTTTCCTTCATTGTTCCCTCCAAAACAGTTCAAGAACTCATGAAAATATTAGGATCTTTTGCACAAACTCCGGAATTTGAGGTTTCTGTAGGGAAAGGACAAATTTTGTTTAAAGTGGATGGAGTTGAACTTATGTCTCGATTGATTGAGGGGAGCTTTCCGGATTATGAAAAAATCCTTCCTAAAGAGTCCAAAACTAAAGCGATTCTTTCGACCGAGGATTTGATTCTCGCGCTTAAAAAAGTCAGCATTATTGTTCGTGAAAACAACAACAATGTTCGGCTTCGTGTTCAAAAAGAGGGCATTCAAATTGCCAGCGAAGAGACTCAAGTGGGGCAAGGAGTGAGCGACCTTTCTGCTCAAATTACAGGTGAACCCGTGGAGACTGCGTTAAACGTACAGTATCTTTTGGACGTTCTTTCGCATCTTAATTCCAAGGAGGTTCATTTGGGCTTGAATGACGGACTCTCTCCTGTTATGGTTACGCCTGCCTCGGGTGGAGATTACTTGCATATTATTATGCCCCTCAAGGTTTAGAGTTTAGCTTTTTTGTAAGTTTTTTGTGAAAGATTGTAAACATCTGATCACGCTCTTCCCGCACGGGCAAAACCTGCAGCTGATTGAGCAATTTCAAGGTCAGGGCTATAGTTCGGTGTCAGGAGCTGGAAACGGCTCTTCCAAGGCGTTTTTGATCGCTGATTTAATGCGCGACGTCAAAGACCTTCAAAAAGTCCTTTGGCTTACGAGTGACTCTCAGTCTAAAGAAAATGCCGTGCGAGATTTACGTCTTTTTGGGGATGTTCCCGTTTGTGGTTTTGAAATGGAGGGAAATCCTATGCGTGAGGAAAGTGTGGACAGGAAAAATCGAGTTCAAAACATGGAGTTTTTGTCTTTAGTCTTGAATCCGAAGAGGCCCGCTTTTTTTGTGGTTCCTTACCGAGAGCTCTTCCGTAGCTATTGTGCGCCCGAAGTGATTTTGAGGGGGATTATTCATCTCAAAAAGAAGGACCCCATCGATCCTGTTGATTTCTTTGAAAAATTGATCGCCATTGGTTACGAAGTTTCTTTAGATCTACATGTGGAAAAAGGAGAATATTCTAGACAGGGGGATGTGCTTACCTTGTGGCCGGTCAATGCCGAGACCCCCATTCGAATCGAAATGGGTTTTGATGAAATTGAGAAAATAACGGTTTTTAATCAGGATACAAAAACAAATGGACCCGAAATTCCTGACCTAGAGATTTTCCCTTTGGATATTCCACAAGGATCTACCCCGCTCCTCCATTTTTTTGGTCGAGGCACGGTGGTGATTGACGATGAAGTTGAATTTCCCGACGACGATATTGAAGCTTTTGAATCGGCGATGAAGGGACGTCTTCCTGAATCTCGTTACATTGAGTTTCGGTCTTTTTTAGAGGAAAGCCCGTATCACAGTCATTTACATTATTTGTCCGTCCTTAAGTATTATACTCCTTTGGATTTCATGGTGGATTTGCGGGATAAAACCTTAAATGATTGGACCATCTTTCTTTTTAGTAAACATCCGGAGCTTTACGAGGGTCTTTTTAAGGAAAAAAAGATTCCGTATCTTAATTATAAGCGGGGCGAAGCTTTTTCTGGAGGACAGGTGGTTGTGTTTCATGTGGATCAGGAGGATGTTTTTCCTGAAGCGTTCCAAAATCCGGCGCTTAAATTTATGGTGGTGAGCGACCGTAATGTGGGAGGCGTGGGCGAACAAGAAAAGCGTCCCGAGCGACAAAAGGTTTATACGGATTTTTTAACAGGACTGAAGCCGGCGGATTTTGTGGTTCATACGGATCATGGAATCGGTCAGTTTATGGGATTGGATAAACGCACGATCGACCAAGTGACTCGCGAATATCTTAAAATCGCTTATGCCGAAAATGACAAGCTTTTTGTGCCGATTGATCAGGCGGATAAGGTTTCTAAATTCATTGGGGCTGGAGACCGTGTACCCAAATTAACCCGATTAGGTAGTGCGGAATGGACGACTCTTCAAAGTCGAGTGCGTAAGGAAACCGAGAAGATCGCCGCGGAACTTTTGGAGCTTTATGCGGAGCGAGAAAGTGCTCAGGGGCATGCTTTCCAGGATGATACCCAACGAATGATCGCTTTTGAGAAAAACTTTCAATACGAAGCTACTCCCGGTCAGCATCGAGCTATTTTGGACGTGAAAAGAGATATGGAAAGGAAGAAGCCCATGGATCGTCTGGTGTGTGGCGACGTGGGATTTGGAAAAACCGAAGTGGCGATGAGAGCGGCTTTTAAGGCGGTGGAAGATGGGAAACAAGTGGCGGTTTTGGCGCCGATCACCATTCTGGTGGACCAACATTACAAGAGTTTTGTGAAGCGTATGGAGGGCTTCAATGTTCGTGTGGAAATGCTCAGCCGTTTCCGTAGTCCAGCGGAGCAAAAAAAGATTTTAAGGGCACTTGAGAGAGGAGAAATCGACATCATTATTGGTACTCACCGCCTCCTTCAGGAAGACATTCGTTTTAAAGATTTGGGATTACTCATTATTGATGAAGAGCAGCGTTTTGGAGTGAATCAAAAAGAAAAACTCAAAGCTTTACGTCATGAAGTGCATATTCTCACGATGACCGCCACCCCGATTCCCAGAACCCTCAACATCAGTATGCATGGGCTGAGAGACATCACGACGATTACGACTCCTCCACCCGGGCGTTTACCCATTGTTACCGAGGTTCGACGCTTTTCTTTGGCGCTCATCAAAGGCGCTGTGGAACAGGAGCTTGAGCGAGGAGGGCAAGTTTACTTTTTGCACAATCGGGTGCAGACCATCGACGACATGGCCTCAAAACTCAAATCCTTGCTACCTAAGGCGCGTGTTGTGGTGACGCACGGCAAGTTACAGCCCGACGAGCTCGAAAGGCGCATCATCGCCTTTAAAAGTGGCGAATTTGATATTCTTGTCAGTTCGACCATTATTGAAAATGGAATTGACCTAGCCAACGCCAATACCTTGATCGTCAACAATGCGGAGCGATTCGGTTTGGCTCAGCTTTACCAGCTTCGAGGACGAGTAGGGCGATCTAAAACACAGGCTTACGCGTACTTTTTGTACCATATGCAAAGGCTTCCTTTGGACGCCAAAAAACGTCTTAAAGCGATTGTGGAAGCCAATGAATTGGGCGCTGGATTTCAGATTGCGATGAAGGATTTGGAGATTCGTGGGGCGGGAGACATTTTAGGAGCCAATCAATCGGGGGCCATTCAAGTGGTGGGCGTTTCGCATTTTATACGAATGCTCAATCAAGCGGTGGAGGATCTAAAAAAAGGTAAAAAGGTGAAGGATAATGAGCCGGGCATGAAGGATGTGACTATTGAAATTCCTTTGCCCGCTTACATTCCAGATGAGTACATCGTGAGTTCTAAAGAAAAAATTTCCGTTTATCAAAAATTGGCTGGAGCGGATGACCTGGATTATCTTAATGAGCTCCATACGGAATTAGTGGAGGATTATGGGAAAATGCCCGAGGAAGTGGGGAATTTATTCCGTGTTTTGGAGATTAAAATGTTCGCAAAAAAAGCCGGCATCATCAATGTGAAGGCGGAAAATGTTCATTCTCAGGAGGATAGACAGATTATTTTGCACATGTCTGAGCGCGTGAAGCCAGAAAACATCATGTCTCTTTTGGAGTACAATGCAAAATGGATTATTTCTGGCAGCAAACTCAAAATTCACTTTAAAGATTTGGGACTTTCTTGGGTGGAAGAACTTAAAAAATGTTTACTCTCATTGGGGAAGAAAATGAAGAACTTGCCCGGCAGTGAGGTCGAGAAATGATGAATGGGATGGGACAAATGATTGACATCGGCTTCTGGGTGAGTAAGAATGCGCCTCTTTTTATGGTTCAAATTTAAGAAATATGAATACACAGCCTAGCGATACAGGCGCAGAACTTCTTCGAGACGCTTCTCGAGTGGTTCTTAAATTTGGAGGGGATAACGCGGGAGCCTTTCTGGGAAATATGGAGCTCGTTAAGGCAATGTTGAGGGAAGGCAAAAAGCTCGCCCTGGTTTTTTCTGCGATTCGAAGTTCTCATTCTAGTGCAGCGCAATTTTCTCTTTTTGATCCCAAAAAAGATGCAAAAAATGCCTCTCAATTCAATACCACGAGCCATTTGATAGAAATGGCTAAAGCGGCTCAAGTAGGGGATTTTAACGAAGCAAATCGTTGGCTCAATGCGGTGGAAGAGTTTACGATTTTTACGGTGAATCAAAATTTGACCGGGGCTGTGGAGTCCGATTTCAGCCCAGAGCAAGGTGACTTGCTCCAGGCCCTGCAAAGCGTGATCCGTGAGGAATGCGAAAAGATGCGAGGATTTTTGAGGGAGGCTTGTGAAGTTCCAGAGAAGGAAAAAGCGGGGCGATTTTTTGGACAGGGAGTGAATGGCGAAGCGGTGGACCGCATGTTTGATTCGAAGGGTGCCCAGCCTTCGTACGTCTCTTTCACTGGTTTTGGGGAGGATCTTGCGGAGAAAATCTATCATACCTATTTTCAAAAATCTGACATCACCTCTTCCGCTTTAGAGGCCGGGACAATTTCTGACGCCATTTTTGGGGAGAATCCGCGGGAGGCTATTGAAAGGCAAAATACTATTGTGGATCGGGTTAGGAAGTCTGTTGCAACTAAGATTGAATGGTGTTTTAAAGACACAAAGGTTCTGATTTCAGGAGGGCGCTTGCCCGGGGCAGCGGGAAGCCGAGGTTATAGCGATGTGGCCGCGGTGGTTTTGGCCCAGGCCATGGAAGTGAATGGAGAGACTCCGCTCATTTGGATTGCCAAACAATCCCCCATCAAAAGTAGAGACCCTAATTTATCGCCAGATGCTGGCGAAGCCCAATTCGTAGAGTGCATGTCTTTGCCATTGGCCTATGAACTCTTTGCTTCTAATGGCGCGGGTGCAGCAGCGCTTCACTCCGATGCCGTCAACCTTTTGCGATCGGGAATGAATGTGGTAGTGGGAAATCCGACTGAACGAGAAAGCCGACTCACGTGGATTTCGCATGACCATAAGTTTGATGCAAATGGAGGATATCCTCCAAGGGTTCAAGTGGTCGCTGTAACAGAGGTCCCTCAAATTATTAAAGTAACGAGCGGGGACATGGTGGAGAGGCCTGGCGTGATGGGCGAAATTTTACGAACATATCGGGATATTGTGGTGGGGCATACGCATACGGATGCTTTCACCATAACAATCACCCTTCATTCAAAAGCGGACCAGAGCTTAGCTGAAGAGCTAGAAACTCTTTTACAGAACTTTTTTGACCCAAATTATCGTGTGGAAGTGATTGAAGGGCAGGCGTGGGTTTTTTGTTTGGGCAATGATTTGGGATATGGAGATAAGGCCCAAGCGTATTGGGTTTTAGCGGAGCATGGTTTTCACTCGGCTTTTCAAACAGGCAGCCAGTATTCCTTTAGGGTTCTGGTGCCTAAAGATAAGGCACCGTCACTGGCCCGCGCCCTACACGAGGAATTTTTTGAAAAATCTGATACACTGCAGGTATGAATCATGAAGCGGCATTTTTAACGAAAGTCCAAGCTGAGCAGATTCGTGCTCAATTGGGAACCCCCGTCTTTGTTTACAGCGAGGCTCTTTTACGTGAGCAGGCCAAGAAAATCTTGAATCTACCTACGCCTTTTGGGTTTACGGTGCGCTATGCCATGAAGGCCCTTCCCACGCGCGCTATCCTTCAGCTTTTTAGTTCTCTGGGCATCGAAATGGACGCCAGCTCGGGTTATGAAGCGGAGCGGGCGATTTTGGCGGGGATTCCGGGCGAGAAAATCATGCTGACGGCGCAAGAGCTTCCTAAAAATCTGGTGGATCTTGTGAAGGCTGGGGTTTTTTATAATGCCTGTTCCCTTCATCAATTGGAGACCTATGGGCGCTTTTTTCCGGGAACGTCGGTGGGTGTGCGAATCAATCCCGGTCGAGGAAGTGGGGCCAATGCCAAAGTGAATGTGGCGGGGGATCAAGCGAGTTTTGGGATTTGGCATGAACAGTTGGAAGAAGTTCAAGCTCTCTTAGAGAAGTACCAACTTCATGTACGAACCGTGCATACTCATATTGGGTCGGGTACGGATCCTCAGCAATGGCAGGAAGTGGCGGAACTATCAGCGTCTTTTTTGGAGGCTTTTCCTTCGGCGACGCGCCTTAGTTTAGGGGGAGGTTTTAAGGTGGCTCGTATGCCTTACGAAAAGTCAGCGGACCTTCAAGAGATTGGTCAGAGAATAGCCCACATTTTGCACGAGTTTGCTCAGCGCACGGGAAGACGTATTCATTTGGAATTGGAGCCGGGGACTTTTTTGGTGGCCAAGGCAGGGGCCATTGTGTCTACTGTGCAAGACATCGTGTCCACTTCGGCTTTTCGTTTTATAAAGCTCGATACAGGCATGTCCGAAATCATTCGACCCGCTATGTATGGGGCTCAGCATCCCATAACGATTTTGAATGATGCGAAGGAAGAGGAAGAGGTGGTCGTGGCGGGGCATTCGTGTGAAAGTGCGGATTTGCTCACGGTTAAGCCCGATGACCCCGAAAGTCCTCAGCCTCGACGACTGCCCAAAGCGTCTATTGGAGATCTTGCGATTATTGATGGGGCGGGAGCGTATTGCAGTGGTATGAGTACCAAAAATTACAATTCTTTTCCCGAAGCTGCGGAGCTTCTTTTGACTCTAGACGGGGGGCTGCGGCTTATTCGTTCTCGACAAAGCTTGGAAGAAATGGTGGCGCGCGAGCTTTAAAGAAGGTATAATCTCCTAGCTCTTTGAAAACGTGGGGATGATTGGCTTCGACAGAAAGATTTGAAATCTGAAGCCTGCTTTCAGGGGTTTGTCTGGTCGCCCCTCAACCCGTCCCAGACATCTTAAGTGCTGAAAACACTGAAGAAGGTTTCGTTGCAGCTCTTCAAAAGGCATTTGCTCCAGTTCGTCTGGCGGCTCCTGCCCTCGTTTAGTTCGACGGCCTTCACGATCGCCCTTTGTGCGGTCTCGCTCCCTTCTTGAGGCTTCGTAAAGAAGACGAGTGTCATACACGAGGCTGTGGTGATGAAGCGCTCGCAATCCGCTTTTGATCCAAGACTTTGGGTTGCGCCTCCGATTTGTTTTCGTCCGTCCTCTATGAATCGGTTGTAACCAGGAGGGACTATGAAAGTAAACGGTTTCACATTTCCTTTTTGGACGCGGGTTCGATTCCCGCCATCTCCACCAATTTGTTCAACATGTACTGTACGAGTACAAGGCCGGACACATTGTTATGCATTGAGCCTTGAGCAATCCATGTTTTTTTGACATACTTAGAGCCTCCGTAAATACATCCCTATGTCTTTGACCAAAGCTCATCTTTATCTTATGACCATGGGCATTTTCTTGACGGGATGTTTCTTCGTTGGAGACCAAGAAAGCCCTTACGTTGTGCAGCCTAAAGCAGAACAAGTGCTCCACTCCACGGTTATTGCGGAAGGGATTTCGAGTTATGATATGGATCCTGTCGCAGGAAAGCTTGTCTACAGCCTTCACACCTCTAGTGATGCGTGTGAAATTCATAGTTACGATCTTCAGGAAGGAACGGATATGGCCATGGAAATTCCAGAAGCTTTTCAAGCTCTTCCGAATCTTTCGGGACTCACGCATTCGGTGCATTGTGACAGCGTGTACGGGGCGCGCGTTTATTTGGCTGCGAATGGAGGCGTGTATGTTGACTCGCAGGGTGCACAATATTTTGACTCGCAGCTTGGACGCACGGACCTTCCGAGAGTGCTTTATTACTTCCATGAGAACACCTTGGTCTCTATGACCACTTTAGTGGAGAGAGACTATGTTTTTCATGAACTTGTCCTCAAGCGCGTTTATACCCCTGCAAATTCTGAGCAGTCCGTTGCGGAGAAGATAGACGAAAATACAGAACTTTATTGCCAAGACGTGTCCGGTCGCCTCAAAAGCATCACTCAAATTGGAGAAACCGATCCCGTCTACAATATTCTTACTCTCACGGATGGAAGCACAGTGGCGTTGGTGCATCAGTTTTGTGGAGCAGAGGAATTTGCCGGAGTGGATCGGGAGGTGGTGAGTTTGACCCAAAATCCTTCTTTTGCACAAGTCTCCAGTGAAAAGCAAGTGGTCCATGAGGATGGATGGATGACGGATGATTGGAATTTTTCTGTCACGAGTTATACCGATGGAGAGGGGACAATTTTGGAAGAATGGTACGGCAGTTGCAATCTCTTTGATGGAGGCTGTCGAAATTTTTCTCGTGTTTATTTTGCGGACGCTTGGTTTGGCGGTGATTTTGCTCCTGGAGGTGAAGCTTCGCTCGGTTGGCCCCAAAGCTTATATTTTAAGAAGAGTCCCACCGAAGTTGTTGTGCTTTATGAAGAAAGCCTGATG
>CAZHKJ010000019.1:0-5202 GCA_964533115.1 uncultured Candidatus Peribacteria bacterium
AATTGTGAATAAGAATAGCAAGCCCAATAAGGCTCCCATTTGAATATGAAATAATTTCATCAAAGCTCCACTGAATTGAATTTGAGAAACAGGAAGGTAGTTAAAGAGGCTGATGTCTTTGTTCCCACTCACCACAGCCCATAAGAAAATGAGCAAAAGACTAGCTCCATAGACCCCCACTAATACAAAAACGAGACGCTTTAAAGCTAAACGTCGCTGTGCCTTTTTCTCCTCTGGACTCAGCTCTTTTTTAGGAGGCGTGGTCAGAGGGGTTTGTGGCATGGGAGCCGAGGTTTCCTGCGTCACAGCAGGCTGTTCTTGCGGGGTTTGACCTGAAGGATTTTCAGGGGATGGAAGCGTATCTGGAACCATTATCGGCGTGGTAAAGGTTTATAACGGAAAGCCATGCTCACTCCCAAAATAGCGGTGAGTAGAGCGCTGACAAGAAGTAAGGCCATTTGTGAAGGCGTGGCATTAAAGAGATTAGCACTGCCCAGCTTGCCTTCAAAGACAACTTGTACGGTGGCAATGTCGGTGTCTCCCGTTTCACGATCGGTCACGGTGAGTTTGCTGACGATTTGCCCATAAGACTGGTAAAAAGGAGTTTTCCAAGACCCGGAACTTCGAAGGGTATAATCTTTGTCATTGTCGCGAACTCCATCGCCATCCGTGTCATAGAAAATATTTTTATCTATCGCAAAATCATAATTCTCACTTCCTCCTTCTGCATTGAAGTAAAAAGTGATCTCATCTCCATCGTTTTTCAAAATCACCTGCCCTAAAGAGTTGGGCTGAGGGACGCTCGTTAGCAAGGCTTCTAAACTTTGTATTGGGCTTTCAACTTCAATCGTTTGAGTCACCGTATCCACTTTTCCATAGGTATCGGTGACGGTTAATTGAACTTCATAAACTCCATAGTCTTCATAAACGTGGGTTGGATTTTTCACCGTAGAATCCTCGTCATTCTCCTTTTCCGAATCGCCGTTGGAGTCCACAGAAAGGTCAAAATCCCAACCATAAGAGCGCACGTCTACTCCGTGAGCGGTGTCCACTTTAGAAGTGTTGCTTAAAACCAGCTGCTTGTCTTCCACCGTGTAGGTAAAGGCGGCCGTGGGAGGATTGGTTTCCTTGACCTCTATGGTTTGAGTGACGGAGTCGGTCTGACCCGTAGTGTCGATCACCACCATTCTGATGGAATAGCTTCCAAATTCAGGGTAGAGGTAAGTGGGATTTGGCTCTAAAGAATCTACGTCATCGTCGGGCACTCCATTGCCATCGCTGTCGGTTTTAATGTCGAAATCCCAATACAAGCTCTGTAAACGGGCTCCATTGGCTTCATCAACAAAAGAATTGTTGCTGAAATTCACGGTGGTGCCATTGATGGTGCTTAAAAATTTGGCATCCGGATTTTCCGCCAAAGAATCCACATAAATAGTCACTTCTTCGGATTCATCGCTGGCTCCCGCATTGTCCTCCACCTTTAGCTTGACCTTGATTCCTTCGGGATGCACTTGAGTGAAGGTATAAGCGTATGAGCCTTTTTCAACGGGCTCGTTGTTGAAGAATCCATCTCCTTCCACATCCCACCAATATTGAGTGATTTCTCCATCGGGGTCGTAAGCGGTGCTTGAAAAATTCACTTCTTCCCCTACATAAACGGAGGTTTTATCCACGGTGAATCCTGCGATGGGGTTGTCATTAGGCCCATTGGTGACCTCCAGGGTGGGGATTTCTCCTTCACTGAGTTCATCGTAACTACCCACCGTTTGATTGTCGTTATCGGTGACTTCTACCACGAAGCCGTATTCTTTGATCTCCCCTTCTTCTCCATTGGTATCGATGGTGAGCGCTAGTCTATTGGACTCTGAAATCACTGTCTCCAAAGCTTCGGCGGTGTCGTTCACATCGTAGTACCACGCTTTGTAGTAAGTGATCTTGCCATCTTCATCACTCGCGTCTACCGTGAGGTTGACCCTAAGCGGCGTGATGGGTTCGGTGGTGGTGTCCGGTACAACACTGACCCCTCGAATAGTGGGTGAAATACCTTGAATTTGAATATAGACCGTTGCCGTATCGGTAATGGCAGGATTGGATTTATCTTTCACCGTGAGGGTCACCGTGTATTTGGTTTTTTCATCAAAAGTATGGGTGACGGAGGACTGAGAAGCCGTAGCCCCATCTCCAAAATTCCAGCTATAAGTTAAATTCCTGTTGTCGCCATCTACATTGATGGAGCTGGTGGCATCAAAGGTGAATTTCGTTCTTACGTTTCCATAAAAAGTAGGGCCTGAGCCAATGTCTATGCCGTCCGAGCCTACTCCAATCACGGCGATAGGCGCATCTCCTGCACCGATGTAAATCCGTTCGCTATCGGTGTTTTTCTTATTGTCGTCGTCCAGAACCGTGACTTCAGGATAGAAAACTCCCGCCTCTTTATAGGTATGAGAGAAAATAGTTCTACCTGTGCCTAAACTGTCTGAAAAGGCGGTTTCTCCATCTCCATAATCAATCTCCACGGCCGTACCCATTTTTGTTTCTACAATAAACTCCACGTCTGTTTCTCCATTGGCATCCAAGTGGCGAGCATTCTCCCCATCTAAAATTAAATCGACGTCTAAAACAGAGTTGATACTGATTTGGGTGGAAGCGGTATCGCTTTTTTGTAGCACTCCCTTGTGCTGATCTTTCCCAATTAAAAGCACCGTATAGTCTCCTTCATCCAGGTATTGAACGGTGACTTGGGCAAGATCCTCCGATTGTTCGAGGATTTCATAATCTTCGCCTTCAAAGCCTCCAAAATCCCATTCGTAGGTCAAAGTGTCCTTGGGGTCGGGATCGTAACTCTCTCGGGCGTCAAAATAGACAATGGAAGGTTGATTGGGATTGGGGATTTCGTATTTGTAAGTCACTACGGGAGCCTGTGATTCCACGACAATAAACGCGCTGGCGGTATCTGTTTTTCCTGATGTATCCGCTATGGTCAAAGCCACGTCATAAACTCCCGGATTAGAAAGCGAGGCCTGAATAGAACTTCCCGTGCTCTGAGGCAGGCTAACGACTTCTCCGTCTTCACTCGTGATGGCCCATTGGTAATTTTTAATTTGACCTAAATCCGCACTCGATAGCGTTCCATCCAAAGTAAAAGTGGTGCCTGAAAGCCCGGAATTTGGTGAGGTTTTTATTCGTGCCGCCGGAGTGGAAACATATAATTTAAAGTATTTGGAATCTTTAATCCCTGTTTTATCGGTGACCGTGAGGGAAACATCATAAACCCCTTGTTCGGTATAATAATGAGTCGGTTTTCCGGCGATTTCTGCATTGCCCGAAAGGGTTTGGTTGTCGCCGAAATCCCATTCAAAATAGTTGATTCCCGCCACATTGCCGTCTCCGTCTGTGGTGCCCGTAGCATCAAAAATGATCCCATTCCCCGAAGTGGCTTCGGTAGCCGTCACTTTATAGGTGTCCAAATTGATGGAAGGACTTTGTCTAAAATCAGCAATGGTATAAGGGGTGCTGGATCCTGTTGTCGCCGTGATCACAATCATGGACCTGGCAGGAGACACCTCAATCGATATGGTTGAAATGCCTGCCGCGACATTGGTGTCGGAACTGAGCACCCGTACTTTGATTCTGTAGGTGCCCGCTTCTTTATAGATATAGCTGATCGAATCGGCCCCCAAGTCTTCTCCACTATCGGTTTCATCAAAAATTCCATCGCCATCCAAATCCCATTGAATTTGCTCATCTTGCACCGTGTTTCCGCTCGGATCTTCCGTTCCCAGCACGTCAAAGCGCACCAACAAGGGGGCATTTCCTTCCACTATCGAAGCGGTGAGGCGCACTTGTACAAATTCTACATTCTTGACCAGCGCATACAGCTCATTGATGGCGTAAGTGATTTCTCGAATCGTGCTGTTATTGATGCTGGTTTTTGCCGTATGTAGAAGCCCCGAATCATCCTCTCTTGAGTTCAGATTCTTAGGATCATAGAGGGTATCCAAAGCCATTTTGATGTCTCTTAATCCTGACCCGGAATCTTCTCCGCCTACATCAAAGAGGGCACGTAAATCCGTGAATCGATCGGTGAGCAGGGTCGCCGCTTCTTCATAATCGGAAACGGATGCATCCGCTATGGCCGTGATGTAACTACAAATCGTTGGATCCATTGCGGAGACTTCGGCGTCCAATTTGGACCAACCCAGCCCGGAGCTGAGAGCTCCATCGCTAAACGATCCTGTTTGTATTCTTGTTTCATATTCACAAACGCTAGAGTTGTTTTCCTCCTCGCCAATAAAGTTTTGAGTGGGCCCGTATTTTAAATAATTATATAAGGTGTTGGCTTTTTCATAGGTATCACTCAAAGGATCCGAAAGCGCCATGACGTTCGTCGCCGAACGAGAGATGCTGGTTAAATAAGTGTCTACATCGTCTTCATCAATGACGACGTAAGTGTCTTCAAAAGAGTTATCTTGCCCACTCGCGGCCTCGACTCCAAACTGAATAAAGCCGCCTACGCTCAGATCTTTTTCCGTCACCTCAATGGCGACCGGCATGTCCTGAGACTGCATGGCGGCCACCTGCGTTTGAACGTCAATCAAAACATTGTAGGCTTCAAGATAATCAGCCGTGATGGATTCAATTTCATCCAGGACATCTTCCACGTCAAAGGCGGCTCCCGCTTCGGTGATGGTTTCTCCTCCTGCGGCGGATCCATCTCCCTGCCCTCCACTGCCTCCTCCTCCCGCTTGAAGCAGGGTGTTTGTGAAGGCAAAAGATCCCAAAATAATCACCACTCCTATCACGGAGTAAGTGATTCCTTTTTTTGCTTTTTCCGTTTGACCTTCATCTCCTGCACTGGTGGCATAGAGCACTCCTGAATAAATCATGATCACAACAATCACAAGTCCTAAGAAAGAGAGGGCAAAATTGACGATGTTTTGAATGAATTCTCGGGCATTGGTGTTTTCGGTGAGAGCTTCGTCATACCCTGCCGCATCGGGAGCCTCCAAACTTCCTGAAAATTCCGTGAAGTCCGTTACCGTGTCTCCCGTGTCACAACCCAAAGCTCCCGCTAAACTTTCATCCAAGTTCGCACAATCGGCATCTTGCACATCCCCTTGGTTTTGATCTTGATCCCCTACGGTTGTTGAAATATCCAAGGCCGCGGTAGCGGGAACTTGCAAGAATAGGGTGCTCCCAAGG
>CAZHKJ010000019.1:5212-15799 GCA_964533115.1 uncultured Candidatus Peribacteria bacterium
AGGAGCAAAAAGCTGAGAAAGAGTGAGAAGAGGTGTTTAGTCATGGCGTGGACTTTTTCCATATTATAGAGAGTTATCTGGAAGCATCAAGCTCCACAAAGGTATTAGTGAGTGCGTAAGCTGAAATGGCGATCAAAAGACCGGCTAAAGCTGAGAAAATAATCTTCTTTGCTTTGGAGGTGTTGTCCTCATTTTCAATCGCCAGTACATAGAGGTATCCGGCGTAGAGTAAAAATACAAAAGAAAGGGTTCCCAAAGTGCCTGCCACAAAATTCGTGAGATTCACAAACAGCTCTTTGGCGGCCTCGATCCCCAAAGTTCTCCCTTGATTTTTGAACAGCACTTCCTTAACCACAAATTCAGAAATTCCAACCACAAAGAGTCCCACTAAAGACCACTTGATCTGATTTTTAGCCTTACTGATTTCGTCGTCACTATAGGATCCACCCACATAACGCATGCCGGCCATGATCAACATAAACACCGCAATGGACCCGATCACCGTTTGGACTAAACCATAAATCCCTTTAAACAAATTGGATCCACGAGAGGCAAAATCTTCTACCCCTTGTTGCCCGTTAATAAAGATCTCCCCTTCGGCTCCAAAAAAAGCGTTCACCGCGGCATCAGATATAAAGATGACGATTAAACCTTGAATAGCATACTGAATGAAATTTTTAGATTGGGTTTGAACCTCCTCGTTTTCGGTGCCGGCGGCCACCATCCTCAGACCCATAATCACGCTGAACAAGACCGCTACCGGGGTGACCATGAGTTTAAAAAAATCTAAAAATCGTCGAATGGCCGCCACAATAATGTCGGCTCCCTCATCTTCTTCGCTAAAATTGGGCAAATTGATCCCATCGGCTCCTTGCTCAATATTTTGACTTTCTTCCGTTACACTCTCCTCAAATTGATCAAAAATGTTTTGAAACTGCCAATCCGTACTGATCGCCAAACTTGGCTCGACGAGGAGGCATTGGGCTAGAAGGAGAATGGCAAAGAGATGTTTTTTCATTGTTTAAAATTGTCCGGAAATAACAGTGGAAACCAGGGCAAAAGCTCCGTAAATAATCACTATACCGATCACGGAATTGGTGATGATTTTTTTAGCCAGTCCCGTGCGCTCATCATCTCCTCCGGAAGTCACATAAAGGAAGCCTCCCACCACAATTCCTAAGATCATGATCGGACCCACAAAACTCACTAAAATATTCGTGAACGCCACGAGTTGACGCACGAGTTCATTTTGATCCAGCTGAATGATCGTTGCTTCCGCATTCGAACTGTAAGAAGCAATGTAGAAAATCCTCTGGATCACCATGCTCGATACAAAGACGAGGAACAAACCTCCTGCCGAGAGCAGCAAGGACTTTTTCGCTTTCGTCACCTCATCCTCGTTGCTGCTGCTGAGCACCATCGTGGCCCCGGCACGGATCGCCATCAAGGTCGCCATGCTTCCCAACAAGTATTTTATAAAGGTGATGACCAGCTGAGTGGTATCCCCAAACAATCTAATTCGATTATTAAAATCTTCCGGATCGCCGATAATACCTCCCTGCCTGTAGTCAAAGACTTCCGCAATAGGGCCGGCAATACTGATCATCATTAGCCCGATCCCTCCATAAGTCATGGATTTTTTTTGAGTCTTGGCGGTCTCCTCATTGTCTCCGGAAATCACCATCGTAAAACCGGAAACCACCATCAGCGCTACGGCTACGGCTCCTATAATGATCCGTAGATTACGAGCAAAGGGCCCTAAAATGTTTTCGAATTTTTCAAAAGCGGTTTCCCCTTCCGGCACGGGCACATTCAGATCTTCCACCCCAGGCAGAGGTAAAAAGCTGCTGGCTTCCACAGGAACTAAGCTTAAGAAGCTACCGAGGAAGACGGCGCAGAGTGCCACCAGCATCCTAAGCCTCCATTTTTTAAGCTGTTTTGTATCTGTTTTGTGTGCCATACGTTTTTTATCTTTGTATTGTACCATAAAATCTCTCTAGAATCTATTGCAATTATAGCTGTGTTCGGATTACAATAGTCTTGCCTAGAAGCCCAACGCTTTTTTGACATAAAACCTATACGCACATGAAAGAAAGATCTTCTTCATCTCGAAACCCCATTGTTGCCTATTTTGTAGGAGCTTTTGAAGAATTCAGGAAAATCACCTGGCCTACGAAAGAACAAGCGGCTCTCCTCACCGGAATTGTGGTCGGAGTTTCTTTGATCCTCGGGATCGCCATCGGTGCTCTCGATCTTGGACTCAGCGAACTTTATCAACTTGTCCTCAAAAAACTTTCTTAAACTATGGCTAAACAAGCTAAAAACACCGGCCGACATTGGTATGTGATTCATACCTACAGTGGTTATGAAGACGCCGTACGCGAAGCGCTTTTGCAGCGTATTGAGTCTATGAACATGCAAGATAAAATCTTTGATGTTATTGTTCCTAAAGAGACTCAAATTGTTGTTAAGAAGGGAAAGCCTAAAACAGAGAAGAAACGTTTGTTCCCCGGTTATGTTTTGGTGGATATGATGGTGGATGATGAATCTTGGTATGTAGTGCGTAACACTCCGAATGTGACCGGCTTCGTGGGATCTGGAACTATTCCTGTCCCTGTTTCTGGTGAAGAGTTTGGTGTGATCTCTCGCTACCTGGAAGATGACAATGCTCCCAAATTCAAAATCACTCTTTCCAAAACGGATTTGGTTATGGTTTTGGATGGACCTTTCGCCGGCTACGAAGGCATTGTGAACGAAATTGATGAAGAGAAGGGTAAAGTCAAAGTCATGATTTCCATTTTCGGACGTGAAACTCCTGTGGAACTTGACTTCGATCAGGTCAAGAAAAAATAACGCCTATGCAAAAGTTTACGGTGTTTTCCATTCTGCTCTCTCTTTCCATCGTTTTGGGCACCTTGGATGTTTTTTTTCATGACTATTTAAGCCCTCAAGAAGATCTTTCCCCTCCCAGCGCCGAAGACCCTCTGGACCCAGAAAGCCTGGCCCCTGAAAGCAGCGATGCGAATGGAAATCAAGATGACGATGAGCCCGATGAAGTTTTGCCCAATGAAACCAATGAAACCGATGGAACGGATGAAACTGATGAAACGGGGGAAATCCCTGTTGGGCTGCAAGAAGAACCCATAGAAAGTTTACTCTCGGAAGCTGTTTTTATCGAAGCGGGCTTCACGGCACCCGCCATCAAAAGTGCTTTGTTTTCGGGCTTAGTCTTTCAATTCATTCCGGTGAGTGCCACGGAAGCAGAATCTTTTCAGTGGAATATTTTTGATGGCCAAAACTATATTGGTACCGTCTACGAGCTGGCCTACTCCACCGATACAGGCTCTTTTTCTTCTTACTTAGACCTAAGGGATCGCGCCTCTCAATTGACTGAAATCGGGACTCTGAACGAAGTCAATTTGTATGGAGATGCGTCTTTTTACTTCAATCACACCACTAAAACAAAAACGGTTCATATGGTGGCGCGTTATGGTGACAGGGTCTTTGCCTTTGAATATATGAGTACTGCTCATGAACAAATGAAAAAACTATTTGACAATCTAAAGACTCTTCAGTAGAGTTTGCAGGCTTTTTCAGAAAAAAATATGGCTCCCAAGAAAATAAACGCGATCGTCAAACTGCAGATTCCTGCGGGTAAGGCGAACCCTGCCCCTCCAGTGGGTACCGCTCTCGGTCCACACGGAGTTAATTTGCAAGCTTTCTGTCAGGACTTCAACGAAAAGACTCGTCCTTTGGGAGAGACTATCGTTCCTTGTATCATTACGATCTACGATGATCGAAGCTTCAGCTTCATCATGAAGAAGGCTCCTGCGGCTATCCTTATTAAAAAGGCGATCAGCCTTGAGAAAGGTTCTGCGGTCCCTCATAAGGATAAAGTTGGAACCATCACTCGTGCTCAACTTGAAGAAATCGCTAAAGAAAAGATGGAAGACCTCAATGCGAACGATATTGAAGCCGCTATGAAGATCATGGCTGGAACCGCTCGAAGCATGGGTGTAAAAGTTGAATGGTAAAAATCTTGAATTCATTTTAAATCGGGGGAGATTCGTTTGAATCGCTGGACCCCATAAAACCACTCTATTTATGGCACACGGTAAAAAATATCGAGCTGCGCTCGAAAAGATTGAACAAAATAAGTTCTATACTCTTGAAGAAGGAAGCAAACTTCTCAAGGATACCTCCATCACTAAATTTGATGGATCGGTTGAGGTTCATATGAATCTTGGTATCGACCCCACTCAAGCGGATCAAATGATTCGTTCTACCGTAAGCCTTCCTCATGGAACAGGTAAAAAAGTCCGTGTGATCGCTTTCGTGAGCGATGACTTGGTTAAAGGAGCGAAGGAAGCTGGAGCTATGGAAGCGGGTTCCGTTGAATTGATCGAGAAAATTGAAAAAGGATGGCTCGACTTTGACGTTGCGGTGGCCACTCCCGATATGATGAAGGGTATGGCTAAAATTGCTCGTCAATTGGGACAAGCAGGACTGATGCCTAATCCTAAATCCGGTACGGTTACTCCTGATCCTATTGCCGTCATTGGAGATTTGATCAAAGGACAAGTGGAATTCCGAAACGATAAACAAGGTAACCTTCATAATGTGGTTGGAAAAATTTCTTTTGGTGAAACTCAGTTATTTGAAAACATTGCCGCTTATCTTAAAGCAGTGAACGAAAAGAAGCCGACTTCAATGAAAGGAAACTACGTGAAAAGCATCACTCTCTGTACCACTATGGGTCCAGCTATCCGATTGGATGTGAATGGAACTTTAAGCAGTCTCTAAACTTTTTCCAGTCTGGGTTGTGAGTATTTTAAATCGCTTCCCCCTAAAAGAACTCCGCAAGGAGTTCTTTTTTTGTGTTTTGGCTAAGCCTTGGCCAAAGATCTCCATTGGCAAGAGTGGAGTTCGAGCTATAATGCATCCATGAGTCTCATGAATATTCGGCTACAACGTGTCGATAAAAGCTTGGCCCTCCCCAGCTATGCCACAGAAGGCAGTGTGGGCTTTGATTTTCTTGCGCGAGAAAGTGTCCTCATCGAGCCGGGCAAAATTGAACTGGTCCCAGGAAACGTGATTCTTGAAGTGCCTGAAGGATACATGCTTCTTGTGGCCTCTCGCAGTAGCACCCCTAAAAAGAAAGGTCTCACGCCTCCTCATGGACTTGGCGTGATCGATCGAGATTACTGTGGACCTCAAGATGAAATTAAAATCCAAGTTTATAATTTTTCTAATGCACCCGTGACGGTTGAACGCGGTGAGAAAATCGCCCAGGGTATTTTTGTGCGAGTGGACACTTTTGCATTTGAAGAAGTCGATACGATTCGTGAAAACAGTCGTGGCGGTTTTGGCAGTACTGATCTTAAACTCTAAGCATGCTCATCACTCTTTACGGAATCAACAATATTGGTAAAAGCACCCACGCCCACCGCTTGGTTGAGCGGCTCAAAACAGCGGGCTATGCCACTGAATATGTTAAATTTCCTATTTATGAATTAGAACCCACCGGTCTTTTTTTGAATCAAGTTTTACGAGGAACGGAGGGACAAAAAATCTCCGAAGAAGAATTACAAATGTGGTTCACTTTGAATCGCTACCAATTTGAACCCACCCTCAAACAATGGCTATCGGAAGGGAAAATCGTGGTTGCCGAAGATTATATTGGCACAGGAATCGCTTGGGGCACGGTAAAAGGGGCGAGCACCGACTGGCTGGAAAATCTAAATCGTCACCTTCTTAAGGAAGATTTGAGCCTCTTATTGGATGGAGAACGGGAAGTTTCTGCCATAGAAGCAGGGCATTTGCATGAAACGAATGATGATTTTATGGCTCGTTCGCGAGAAGTTCATCTGGCTTTGGCGGCTCGATATGGTTGGAAACCCATTTCTGTACAGCCTACAAAAGAAGCCACAGAAGAGCTGATTTGGAAGACGGTAGGCTTGTATCTGAAGAAGAAATGATGTTTAATACTGGCCTAAACCCTACCCAATGGCCACCCTTCTGGATGGACGAGCTGTATCAGACTCCCTACTCGCTGAGGTTCAAAGCGAGGTGGAGCAACTGAAGCCGAAGGGGATTTTTCCGAAACTGGTGGTTCTTTTTGTAGGGGATCATCCTGCGAGCCAAGTCTACGTTCGAAAAAAACAAGAAGCTTGTGAAAAAGTGGGGATTTTGAGTGAGCGACTGGACTTTCCCGAAAGCATCAGTGAACCTGAACTGTTGGCAAGAATCCAAGAATTGAATAGCGACCCGGAAGTCACCGGCATGATTTTGCAACTGCCTCTTCCCGCTCATATTGATGCTCCCAAAGTGATCAAAGCCATTGCGCCTGATAAAGATGTGGATGGCTTTCATGCTTACAATGTGGGAAAAATGTTTTTAAGTGCAGAATTTGAGAACATGTCTCCTTGTACCCCGAAAGGCATCACTAAAATTTTGGACTACTATAAGATTGACGTGAAAGGGATGGATGCGGTGGTTATTGGACGCAGCAATATTGTTGGAAAACCCATGAGCATCATGTTGGTGAATCGGGATGCTACCGTTAGCATTTGCCACAGTCGGACAAAAAATCTGCTTAAATACACGCAAGACGCGGACTTAGTGGTTGTGGCGGTGGGGAAAGCAAAATTCTTAACTGGAGATATGATCAAAGACGGTGCCATTGTGATTGATGTGGGCATGCATCGGGATGCCAATGGCAAACTCTGTGGCGATGTAGATTTTGACTCGGTAGAACCCAAAGCCTCCATGATTACTCCCGTTCCCGGAGGAGTGGGTCCCATGACCGTCGCCTGCCTGCTCATGAACACCGTGACAGCTGCAAAAAAACAAGCTAAATTGTAAACTCCAGTCCAGCCCTTTTTCGATTTTCTTTTTTACTCCTCAGCCATGTGTGGAATCATCGGAATTCATTCAAACAAAGCCGTCGTACAAGAACTTTATGACGGACTCATGATGCTCCAGCATCGTGGACAAGATGCAGCAGGCATGATCACCATGGAAGGCCAACAGATCCACATGAAGAAAGCCGATGGTCTCGTGGGCGATATTTTTGGTGATGAAGAAATTCGTCTCCTGAGAGGAAACACGGGCATGGCTCATGTTCGCTACCCTACGGCCGGCACCTATAATTCCGCAGAAGCTCAACCCTTTTATGTGAATGCTCCTTTTGGCCTCACGTTGATTCATAATGGGAACCTCACCAACACTCGAGAATTAAAAAAAGAGGTGGTCGAAAAAGATCGTCGTCATCTCAATACTCAATCAGATTCTGAAGTTTTATTGAATGTTTTAGCTCATGAAATTGAAGCGCTCAATGCGAAGGCTTTGAGTCCCGAAATTTTATTCAAAGCCATGGAAGGGGTCTACCGTCGCGTCAAAGGCGCCTATGCTTGTATTGTGACGATTGCGGGTTACGGGCTCATGGCCTTCCGTGATCCAAATGGAATTCGCCCTCTCATTATGGGAGAACGTAAGGATGATCTTTACACCGATACCATTTTTGCCTCGGAAAGCGTGGCTTTGGATGTGCTTGGCTTTGAGGTGCTTCGCGATGTAAAAGCAGGAGAAGTGGTTTTTGTCGATACCAGAGGAAATGTGAGCTCAAAAATCTGTGCGGAAGAGGTTCGCTTCACTCCTTGTATTTTTGAGTATGTTTATTTTGCCCGTCCCGACAGCATGATCGATGACATTTCGGTGTATAAAGCTCGACTTCGTATGGGAGAAAAACTGGCGCGGAAAATTAAAGAGGCCAATGTAGAGATTGATGTGGTGATCCCTGTTCCCTCTACATCCCGCCATGCGGCTGTGCCTTTGGCTTATGAATTGGGAGTGAAATATCGCGAAGGACTGATTAAAAATCGTTATATTGGACGCACCTTCATCATGCCCGGGCAGACTAATCGTCAAGCCAATATCCGTCGTAAACTCAACCCCATTCGTCTTGAAATGGAAGGTAAGAATGTACTGCTGGTGGATGATTCTATTGTGCGTGGGAACACCTCTAAGAAAATCGTGCAAATGGTGCGAGACATGGGAGCGAACAAGGTCTATTTTGCTTCTGCAGCGGCTCCTTTGCATCATCCTTGTGTGTATGGCGTGGACATGCCGAGCCGTAAAGAATTCATCGCCAATGAGCTCACCCAAGAACAAATTGCCAAAGCCATTGGGGCCGATGCTGTTTTTTACCAAGATTTAGAAGATTTGCTCGAAGCCGTGCGAGAAGGAAATCCGAATATTACAGAGTTTTGTATGGCCTGTTTTGATGGGAAGTATCCCACTCCGGATGTTACCGAAGAGGTGCTTCGTGCGGCGGAAGACAGTCGCTCTTATGCTTGTATTCGTGCTCAATCCACGGGCCTTGCTCCCGAGATGGAAAATCAAATGCCTCTTATTTAGTTTTTCCTTACTTTTATTGTGATGAAGAAGATTTTGCTCGTTGGGAATGGCGCTCGTGAACATTGTATTGCCGATACGCTCAAACGTAGCCCTCAAGAAATCCGTTTGGGAGTTTTTGCCAGCGCCGTTAACCCTGGGATCAAAGCGCTTGCGGATGAGTATTTTGTGGCCGACGGCTTACTTGATTTTGAAGCTCTCAAGACTTTTGCACGCGCCTTTGAAGCGGATTTTTCGATTGTGGGACCTGATGATCCGATTGGAGCGGGCGCCGTGGATGCTCTTTTGGAACTCGGCATAAAAAGTGTTGCGCCTCTTAAAAGCTTGGCTCGATTGGAAAGCTCCAAATCCTTCACTCGTGATCTGCTTGAAAAATATAAAATCCCAGGCAATCCCCGCTATAAAGTTTTCACTGAAGCCCAGGGCCTTATCGAATGGATGCAGGAATTGGGTGGCGAATATGTGGTGAAGGCGGATGGCCTTTTGGGTGGAAAGGGCGTACAAGTTTCCGGCGAGCATTTGAAAACTTATGAGGAGGGAATCGCTTTTGCAAAAGCTTCCATTGAGCGATTTGGCCGTGTGGTGGTGGAAGAAAAATTTATTGGAGTCGAGTTTTCACTCATGAGTTTTTGTGATGGTTCTCACGTGATAGATATGCCTGCCGTTCAGGACCACAAACGAGCTTTTGAAGGGGATCATGGCCCCAATACGGGTGGCATGGGGACTTATAGTGATGCGGATCATTCTCTGCCCTTTTTAAGTGAGACCGATCTCATGGAGGCTCATGCCATCACAGTGGCGGTGGCTGAAGCGCTTAAAAAAGAGTGTGGAGCGGAGTTTAAAGGGATTATGTATGGAGGATTTATGGCTGTGAAAGAAGGCGTTCGACTCATTGAATACAATGCGCGTTTTGGAGATCCTGAAGTGATGAATGTGCTGAGTCTTTTAAAAAGCGACTTTGTAGCCCTCTGTGAAGCGATTATTCACGGAACGCTGGATCAAGTTTCGGTGGAGTTTGATCCCCAAGCAAGCGTGGTTAAATACGTATGCCCTGAAGGTTATCCCAGTGCTCCTCTTAAAAATCTTAAAATTGAAATTGGCGCTTTAGAGGAGGACGTTAAAATCTATTATGGATCTGTGGATGCTCGTGACGATGGGCTCTATTTACTCGGATCCCGCGCGGTGGCCATGGTGGGCCGTGGAGCCACTTTAGCTAAAGCTGAGACTATGGCCGAAAAAGCAGTGAACGCCGTTCAAGGCCCCGTATTCCATCGAAGAGATGTAGGGACGGGTGAGCTTATTCAAAAACGGGTGGACATGATGAAAGAGCTGAGAACCAAAGCCGCTTTTTAAAGAGCTACTTTTTCTTTTTAGGGCTGGTGGGCTTGCCGGCCGTTTTGCTGATCAGCTTTTTTGCTGCTTTCTTGACGGGCTTATCTACTGATTTTACGACTGGCTTTTCAGTGGGTTTTCCCGTGCTTTTTTTAGTAGCTCCCTTTTTATTCGTTGCTTTCTTCTTGGATTTTGAGGATGAATTCGCTTCCAAAATGGCTTTTTGTTCCTTTACATAGTCAGCCACTTTTTTCTTGAACGCTTCCGCTTTTTTAGTCGCTTCCAAGAGAAGCGTGTCCAATTCATTACGTTTTAAATTAACGGCGTCCGCCGCGGCATCCTTCCCTTTTTCCATGAGTTTGTGTACTCCAGGATTTTTGGCGATGTTCTGCGCCATTTGTCTGAGTTCCTCTCCTACACTTTCCAGATCGTCCAAAAGGCCCTTTGTGTCTCCTTTTGCAATTTTATTACGAATATTCTTTCCTTCATCAGGAGCGAAAAGAAGTCCCGTGATGGCTCCTGTTAAAAGACCGAGACCGAGTGCGATTTTACCTGCTTTTTTTCCCATGGCGTGGGGTGGTTAATGTTGATTCTATTCTAGGCTTCTTGAAGCAGTTCGTAAAGACGTCGTATTGAAAGGCCCATTACATTAAAAAAATCCCCTTCTATTTTCTGAATAAACAGCGCCCCAATGCCCTGCACCGCATAGGCTCCCGCCTTGTCCATCGGCTCGCCTGTTTGGATATACTCTCTCAAAACTTCATCGTCTATCTTTGCAAAAGTCACGCGGGTGGAGTCGATGCTCTTTTTTTCCTCATGCGTTTGCGTGTTGATAAAGTG
>CAZHKJ010000020.1:0-3247 GCA_964533115.1 uncultured Candidatus Peribacteria bacterium
GTGGACCGCATTGATTATAAAGATTTGGATCGTGCTAAAAATGCTTTTATTGAAGCCAGCAAGAGAACAGTAGAATTCGCCAAAGATTATGGCTTTATGCCCGGAGCTAAGTTTGGGGCCAGCGCCAATGTCTTTGCCTTAGACCTCAAGCCTTTCCTTAAATGTGGCGCTGAAAATCTCCTCATCACTCTTTTGCCCGAAGGTTTAGGCACGGCAGATGATGCTCGCCCTGATGATTTGAGCCACGAAGAGTGGCTTCGTTTTTGGCGAAACATTGGCCTTAAAACGGTTTCGACCCTCACCAATGATGCTGCCTCTTCAGGGATGCAGACGATTTTGATTTCTTTATACCTTCCTTCTGCTCGCCCTGAGCTCGTCTTTACTCCTGAATTCATGGAAGGATTTTTAGATGGATTCGTGGAGGGATGTAGACAAGTTAAATGTGTCTATTTTTCAGGAGAAACTCCTCAACTTAAGACTAAAATTTATGAGGATAAACTAGACATTGCGGGTGCCCTTTTTGGCATTGTCCCTGCGGGTCAAATGGCTATCGATTCCAGTGAACTGCGTACGGGTGACTTTATTGTGTTTATAGAAAGCAGTGGCCCCCATGAAAATGGCTTCACCAGTTTACGTGATCTAGCCCAAGGCTTGCCTCAGGGCTATCGAACGCCACTCCCAAGTGGAATAGAGTTTTGGGAGGCCATTAATGCCCCAGGACATTTATATACTCCTTTGGTCCAAACTATCCTAAAAACAGGCCTTCGCCCTTCCAATATAGAGCCCATCACCGGCCATGGCTGGCAAAAACTCATGCGTCCAAAACAAGCTTTCCGCTATGTGATTGATACCTTGCTCCCTGTGCCTGAAATTTTTAGCTTTGTAGAGGAGCACAGTGGCATGACCACGGAAACGATGCTCAAAACCTTTAATTATGGCGTGGGCTTGGCGATTTATACCCATACGCGTGAAGAAGCCGAGCGTGTGGTTTCCTTGGCTGAAATGGCCCATTTAAAGGCCTGTATTGCCGGTTATGTAGAGGAAGGCCCCGTGGACTCCAATGGAAGGCCCCTTCGTGAAGTCTTGGTGAACCCTCTTGGCCTCACCATTCACGGAGATGAATTCAGCTTGGGTAAGTAAGATCTTCATCCCTGCTTTTAGGAAATCTCCCCCTTCATCTCATCTTGAAGCTTTCAAAGCCCTTGATGAGTAGTGCGATAATGAACCAAAAAATGTTCATCAGTACAATGGCGCTTCCGCTAGGCACATTGATGTAGTAAGAAATAATCAGCCCCGACCAAACAGAAAGAAGAGCAAATCCAACCGAAACGAGCAGCGTGCTGCGGGCGCTTTTACATAGCGTGATGGCGGTGAGCACGGGGATCACCATCATTGCCCCAATCAGCAAACCTCCCACAATTTTGAGGGACTGAGAAATCATCAAGCCTGTAAGAATCGCTAATAGGTTTTTAAGCCTTTTAATGGGCACGCCCCGAGTAGAGGTGAGTTCTTCGGAGAATGAAAGGGAAAGAAAGGACCACCAATGAGTTCCCAGCACTCCCAACATGACCAGGCTGGTGATGAAGAGCATCCATACTTCTTGTCCAGTGACCGTCACCAAACTTCCAAAGAGATAGTTTTCGAAATTAATAGCTGCTCCTTTGAGCCTAACCAGGGCCACCGCTAAAGCCAAGCCTCCCGAGAGAAACAGAGCCAAAATGGCATCGGCACTGAAGCGGTGATTCTTCATGAGATGCTCAATTCCTACTGCCGCCACAAGGGCTACGGCTACCGCTCCCAAAGTAGGAGAAATGCCTAAAATCACCCCGACTCCCACTCCTGCAAGAGCGGCGTGAGCCAGAGTGTCTGCAATTAAGCTCGTGTTGCGTGCCACTACAAAAGTGCCCAAAAGAGGGGCGACTATAGCGATCAAGCTGCCAGCCAAGAAAGCTCTCACCATGAAACTGTATTCAAAAAAAATCATATGTTTAGTGGGAGTGATGGTGAATGGCTTTGGCCTCTCCAAAGAATTCTGACCAATTGTGAGCTTCAGAAAGCTCCGAAGTTTTACAGTTGAGGTAAATGCTTTGATTCAAGCAGATCACACGAGAAACTTGCTTGGCCACCATTTCCAAATCATGCGTGACCAACATGATGGTGAGGCCTTTTTTATTGAGATGGGTGAGCAGATTATAGAACTCCTCTTGAGAAGGTTGATCCACGGCACTGAGCGGTTCATCCAAAAAGAGCACATCTGGATTCCCAACGAGCGCCCGAGCAATGATCACGCGCTGACGCTCTCCACCGGAAAGAGTGTGAAAAGATTCTTTGTCCACTCCCTTCATCCCCACTAAATCGAGTTTTTCATGAACTTTTTTCCAGTCTTTTTTATTGAGATTTCCATAAAAACCCGGGTGAATGACTCCCGTGGCCACCACCTCCTCTACCGTTATTGGATAAGTGAATTTTTGGCCCAAAAAAGTCTGCGGCACATAACCCACCGACTCCATTGTTCGGGGATCCTCAATGGATTTTCCATAGATTTTCACTTCTCCTCGCGTGGGCTTCAAAATGCCGAGTAAAACAAGTAATAAGCTTGTCTTTCCTCCTCCATTGGGACCAACCACACCCACGTATTCTTTTTCTTTAACCACAAAATTGAGGTGATCCAAAATGGTGTTTCCTTCGCGGATCACGGTGAGGTCCTGGACTTGAACGAGGGGTGCTGAGGCCATTTTTAGAGTTAACGAATCAGGGGATTAGGAATGCAAACACTTTGCACAGGTTCCAAAAAAATCGAGTGTATGAGATTCAATTTGGAAGTCATTTTCTTTTTCGATTTTTTCCTCCAACTTGCTCAATTCATCGTTCATCTCTATTTCTTGAATTTTTTCACACTTCAAGCAAAACAAATGATGATGATGATCTTTAAAACTCAATTCGAACAAACGCTTTCTTTCTTTTAAAGTTAATTCTTGGATCACTTTTTCCTGAATTAAAAACTCAATTTCTCGATAGATCGTAGAAGGGTCAGCCGTGTGTTTTTTTTGTTTTAATTTTTTCTGTATTTCTTGAATGGATAACGGTATTTTTTCTTTCAAAAATAAATCCAACAAAGCGGCCCTATTTTTAGTCATTCGATAGCCTTTTGACTTCCACCGGCTGAGATGAGATTCAAGAATATTCATTCAAAAGTATTCTCGATGAGAATAGTCCTAATGCAATGGCTTTGCTACAGCAGCTGCTT
>CAZHKJ010000020.1:3302-8907 GCA_964533115.1 uncultured Candidatus Peribacteria bacterium
AGGATTTTAAATTTCGTTTGGGCTAGAATTTTTTTACTTATCTTTTTCAAATGGATCCCTTCATTAGCAAAGATCATCCTTTATATCCGGACGCCTTAAAGACTCTTTTTGACCCTCCCTCCCGACTGTATTACCGTGGTGATCTGAATGTTTTAAAAGCTCCGTGCCTGGCCCTTGTAGGGACGCGGCGATCTACGGTTTATGGAAATCATTTGGCCTTTGGATTCGCTAAAGATTTAGCTCTTAGAGGGGCCACGATTGTGAGTGGCCTGGCCTTCGGAATTGATGCTCAGGCCCACAAAGGGGCCTTGGCGGGAGGGGGCCCAACCGTGGCGGTCTTGGCTCAATCCCTGGAAGAACTTCAGCCCTCCAGCCACCGTGGGCTCGCGGAGGAAATCGTAAAAAAAGGCGGCTTACTCCTTTCAGAATATGCTCCAAAGCAGCCTACTTATAAAAGTGACTATTTGGTGCGTAATCGTCTCATTGCGGGGCTTTGCCCATTAACCGTTGTTGTGGAGGCAGGTCTTCGTTCAGGGGCACTCAATACCGCGCATCATGCCTTAGAGATGGGCCGTGACGTATTCTGTGTTCCGGGACGTATTGGGGACCCTCAAAGCGCAGGATGCTTGGCTGCTTTAGCCGACGGCAAGGCCGGTCTGCTTACAGGCATAGAAGAGTTAATCAGACTATTGAACTTGAAGCCCGATTCTCCTTCACCCCTTTCAACACCATTGGAAGGATTTGCTTCGAAACTTTACTTGGAACTCAAAAAAAATCCCGCCAGTATGGGTGCCTTATCCGAACGTTTTCCGGGTGAACTGCCTGAACTTTATGCGACTCTGACGGAGCTAGAATTGCGAGGATTCATTCATCCTACACCGCAAGGCATTTATTGCGCAGTGGGCGCCAGGGGAGGCTCTGTTTGAATGTACTGCTCATGCAAAGCAATGTCTGCCACACGCTCCACTTCACTTAAAGTGGTGGTGCCTCGTAAGACCTTTAATACTCCATCTTCTCCCATGGTGAGCATGCCCTGAGCACGTACAATTTTAAAAAGTTCGTTACTTGATTTTTCGGATAGAATGGCCTCTTTTAATTCATCTGAGTTCATAAATATCTCCGCAATCGACAGCTGCCCCAGAAAACCTGTTTTACTGCATTTTTCACACCCGGGAGCGTGAGGCAAAGTGACGGGTAACGTCAGTTCTAAATGAGGAGCTATGATTTTGATTTGATCAATGGCTTTGACCAATGTTTTACGTTCTCCTTCTTCCAAGGGTTTTTGTTCCACGCAGTAAGAGCAGATTTTTCGCACTAAACGCTGGGCCATAACGACTCCTAAAGAAGGCGCAATCATAAATGGCTTCAACCCTACATTCAATAAACGGGGAATGGTTTCAATCGCACTATTGGTATGCAAGGTCGATAGAAGAACGTGACCCGTGAGAGCGGCTTGAGCAGCGGTCTCTGCAGTATCTTCATCACGAATTTCTCCAATCATCACGATGTCGGGATCTTGGCGCAGAACCGCTCGAAGTCCAGACCCAAAAGTGTAGCCTCTTTTTTCGTTGATCTGGCTCTGAGTGATCCCTGAGAGATGATATTCAATAGGGTCTTCCAAAGTGATGATTTTATTTTCAGGCTTATTAAACTCATTGAGCATGGAGTACAAGGTGGTGGTTTTACCCGAACCTGTAGGCCCTGTGACTAAAATCATTCCATTGGGAAGGGCGAGTGCCTTTTGAAGGATTTCGAGATTACGGCCTTCAAAACCCAGCTCTTCCAAGTGGAGATTTTTCTTCTTAGAGTCCAAAAGCCGACATACAAAACTTTCTCCATATTCCGTTGGAATAGAAGAGACACGAAGATCTATTTTTCGGTCATTCACCATGAACATGTAGCGTCCATCCTGGGGCACGTTGGTGATGTTCAAGCGCATTCCTGCCTTGTATTTGAGCTGATTGGCGATGTAGCCATAAGTCCCGAGGTCTAATTCAAGTATTTTTTGCAAGACGCCATCAATACGAAAGCGCACAATCACGTGATTTTCCTCGGGCTGGTAATGCACATCGGAAGCTCCTGTTTTTAATGCTCCCACACTCAAGACGTTGAGCGCTTCGTCTGCGGTAACACTTTGTATTTTTTCTCTGAGAGCCGATAAATTTTCTATTTCTACCTGATACGAAGCTAAGTTCGCTTCATCCACTATATTTTGTGTGACGAGAGCCGTTGGCTCTTCTATTTTTCGATACGCCTCCAATGCTTCGTGCAAACCTGACTCAGAAGCGAGATTCACGTTGATCGCGTAGCCTTCTAACTTTAATCGACGAATCAGATCTTGCGTCTCGGCACGAGTGGGATGAACAATAGCTAAACGAAGCTTTTTTCCAATCCTAAAAAAAGGCAGGGTTAAGGCTTGCGTTGCTTCTGCTTGGGTGAGAACCCTGAGATGATCCGGATTGATATGGACGCTGGCTATATCAATGTAACTCATCCCCATTTTTTGAGCACGTTCTTGAGTGGCTCGCTCTTCGAATTCTCGGTTAATGGAGCCCAAATGAGAACTACCCGTCGCTGTTGCTAAAGCCACGTGCCCATCCGTCTGGATTTTTGATTGGATGAAAGTCTTATCGTCCATAGAGGCGTTAAATCTGTTTATTATAGCAGAAAACGCCTCTAATTAAAAGCTTTGGCTATTTGGTTTTCGCCACGGCCTCTACGATCTGATTGGCTTCTTCCTTAGTGATGCCATCTACTTGCATGAAATCCTTAACAGAAAGTCCAACAAGCTGACCCACCTGCTCCAAGCTCACCGCCATGAGTTTTTCTTTGATTTCCTCTGGAAGATCAAGATCCCCTACCATAAGGTTTTTTTCTGCTATAGGCGTATGGCTTGCAGGGGCTTCATCGGTATCCAGAATGTCGATTTCCCAACCGGTCAGATGAGAAGCTAGACGCACGTTTTGTCCACTTTTTCCGATGGCTAAGGCGCGTTGGTCTTGAGTGACATAGACTCTGGCTAAATGAATCGACTCATCCAGCTCCACTCGAGAAATCTTAGCGGGCTTCAGCGCTTCCATGATGAATTTTTCCGCATTTGCGTTCCATGGTATAATATCGATGCGTTCTCCCGCTAACTCATGAGTGACGCTTTGCACACGAACTCCATTTTGCCCTACACAAGCTCCAATAGGATCCACTTGTGGGTCTTTTGAAGCGACGGCTACCTTACAACGTACTCCGGGCTCTCGAGCTACTCCCTTGATTTCTATGGTCCCTGCTTTAACTTCGGGGATTTCCAACTCCATTAACTTTTCAACCAGCTTAGGATGTGTCCTTGAGATCAATAACTGAGGTCCTTTGTTGGTTTTGATCACTCGATCAAGATAGAGTTTGATCCGTTGACCTCCGTAGTATTGTTCAGAAGAAATTTGTTCTCGAGCAGGCAAAAGTGCCGTTACTCCACCCATTTCCACGTAAACTTGATTTCCATCCACACGGTGAATCAAGGCATTGACCAGTTCATTTTCACGGTCTTTGAACGTTTCATACATGAAATCGCGCTCTGCTTCCTGGATACGCTGAATAATCACCTGTTTTGCTGCTTGAGCGGCAATACGTCCGTAAGACATCGGCGTCACTTCCATACGAAGCTCTTCATCTATGCTGATGTTTTTGCTGAGCTTTCGTGCCTCTTCCAAAGTGAGTTCTGAATCTGGATCTTCAACGGTATCGACGACTTTTTTAACGATATAAATCGTTACACTCTCTGTTTTAGGATCAATTTCCACTTCAATATTTTGCTCCTTATTTCCGTAATCTTTTCGATAAGCCGTGCGCAAAGCCGCCTTAACGATATCCATGATGATTTCTTCAGGTAGGTTCTTCTCATTACAGAGCTGACGAACCGCAGCCATAAACTGTTGATGCATAGTGAAATGTTAACTATATAAAGGCGAGGATCGCTAAATCCTATATTAGATAATCCGATCCTGATGATTTTATTTTACTCACAATGATCAGGTCTGGCAAGTTCAAAGGTTATTTCTGGAGAAAAGCCTCGTGAAGCAAGGAAGCGGGCTCGTTTTTGGTACTGCTTTTCTGGAGGAAGATTTTGGAAGCGGTTTTTTGCTTTTTCTAGGGCTTTTTTAGCCAAATCCCTCTCTGATAATTCCTCTACCTGCTTTAGCTCTTCCCATATTTTTTTTGATTGAGACAAAGGAATGCCTTTTCCCGCCAACTTGCTGGCTATTTTGAGATAACCCTGATGGCGAAACTGAATCGCATTAGAGAGCTGATTTCGCACATAATTGAGATCATCAATGAGATTGATTTCAATTAAGCGAGTCATCACCCCTTGCCCAAGGGCCTCTGTGAAATTCGCACGCCTTCGAAGTTTCACGAGAAGCTCATGGGAAGTGTGTGCACGTCTTGTTAGCGCGCGCAAAGCGTAATCCATTAATGATCTAAAGTTTGGATCTTCCATAAATAAGCTGATTGGCAATGACCGCTTCGTTCACTTTTTTACTAGAAAGCAAGCTGGCTGGCCACTTTTTCACGAATCATGAGTTCAAGTTCGTCAGCAATTTTTTTGTTCTCTTCAAGGAAATTCTTGCTGTTTTCACGACCTTGCCCCAATTTCGTTTCACCGTAGCTGTAGAATGCTCCTGCCTTGCGCACAAATTCGTATTTAGCGGCAAGGTCGAGGATATCTCCTACTTTTGAAATTCCCTTGTTGTACAAAATATCGAATTCAGCTGTTTTAAATGGAGGAGCTACCTTGTTTTTCACGATCTTTACTTTGACACGATTTCCCACAAGTTCCTTGCCCTCTCCTAAGCTGGATTCTGTGCCTTCCAGTTGGCCTATTCGACGAATCTCCATCCGTACGGAAGAATAGAATTTCAGTGCTTGCCCTCCAGTAGTGGTTTCTGGATTTCCGAACATCACTCCAATCTTCATTCGAAGCTGATTCAGGAAGATAACCGTACAATGAGATTTACTAATGGCTGCGGTGAGCTTTCGAAGGGCTTGGCTCATGAGACGAGCCTGCAAACCCATTTGAGCATCGCCCATTTCCCCTTCAATTTCTGCACGGGGTGTGAGTGCGGCCACGGAATCAATCACTACAATATCTACTGCATTAGACCTCACCAAGGTTTCAACGATTTCGAGAGCCTGCTCTCCAGTGTCAGGTTGAGAGAGCAGAAGATTGTCTACGTCGACTCCAATACGACGTGCATAGGCCGGATCTAAGGCATGTTCTGCGTCAATGAAGGCCGCCTGACCTCCCTGTTTTTGAATTTCTGCAATAATGTGAAGAGTAAGCGTAGTTTTACCTGAACTTTCTGGGCCATAAATCTCAATCACACGGCCCTTTGGAATTCCCCCTCCAAGGGCTAAATCCAGCGAGATAGACCCCGTAGGGACTGTTTCAACGTCCATATGCTTCGATTCTCCGAGTTTCATAATTGACCCGTTTCCAAAGTTTTTTTCGATTTGAGAAAGCGCTAATTCAAGAGCTTTTTTGCGGTTATCGACGACCGTTTTTGCTTTATCTTCCGACATAATGCGTGGGTAAAAAGGTAAGTTGAGCTGAGTATAG
>CAZHKJ010000020.1:8917-15729 GCA_964533115.1 uncultured Candidatus Peribacteria bacterium
AAAAGCCGCTTTACATATAGCTCTTTTTTATGCGGAAGTCCTGAAACTTTCCTGAAATGCTAAGGCTTGCCACGAGAGAGATTTTTTCCTATCATGATTTTACTTGACCAAAAATTCTATGAAAAGATTCTTCCAGGTGTTTGCGATCCTTGCTCTGTTCGCTGGGGTAACTATGTTTATCGTTGGCACGAATAGCTCTCACCTCAGTGAGCTAAGAGATTTTTTCTGGCTACCCCTGATTCTTTCCGTCGTTCTTTTTGCCGCGTCTTCTAAAGCTTAACTCCTTCGTTTCTTTAAGTTAGGCCTCTTCCATTACCTGAGCGTGATGATTGGCAAAGATGTTGGTGGCCAGTAGAGCATCCATGCTGATGGGACTGTTAGCCATTAGCTCCCAAAGCCAAGCTCTTTGCACAGGCAGACCTAATCGAGCAGATTTAGCCATTCCTTCCGCATCTTCTCGGTCATGCACGAGGAAGTAATGAGCTCCTTCTTTTTTGGGGAAAGTCGAAGAATCCGTTACCGTGGTCACCCGCTCTTTGTTGAGGTTGCAGAGTTCTCCTGATGCGATGAGCTCGGCTGCGACTTTGTTTTGATCAGTACCCTGTGGAGTGCTAACCTGAAAAGCTGTCCACTTACGGATCTGAACATCAAAACCTTTTTGACGGAGGGCATTTTCGATCGTTTGCGCTTCGTTGTCCGTGATGAGCAATTCAACTAGAAATTCTATCGTCCCTGGCTTATGAACATGCGTTTCGAGGGTTACTGTGGTATCGGGGATTTCAAGCGCAGGAAGGGTTCCTAAGAGTGGATTTTTGCCTTCCGCTCGAGCTTGCATATACTTACGCATGGAAGTGAAAATTTTGGGCATGGGCGCCGAGGGTCCACGCTCCGGATGAGGCATAATCCCCATAACGTTCCCTTGAGGATTACAGATGGCAGCCGCACTGTCCATGGCTCCATTTGGGTTGAGAGGAAATTCATCGCCCAGCTGACCTTGTGCATCACAATACTTGAAGACGATTTGTTGATTAGCGCGTAAAGTCTCGAGCAAACCAGGGATGCTCGTCGTAAAACGCCCTTCTCCATGGGCGATAGGCACGAGATCGCTGAGTTCATCTGGAATAAAATCGAGAGTGAAAGCGGTGCGCCCTTGAGGTGCAAGTGACTTAAGATGGACATTGCTGTTATAAAAACCCACACCAATGACTTTTCCCTTTTGAACTCGTTTGTTCCGTGCGAGAGACATGAGGAGAGGATGCCTCCCTGTAGCATCGGGTTTTCCACCTGGGATCAGCCCTGTTTCCACTAGAATTTGCGCTCCATTACAAATGCCGAGCACAGGTTTTCCCTTATTAGCCTCTTGGGCGATTTCTTGCATGATGGGCTCCATAGAAGCGATGAGTCCGCTGCGTCCTCGATCTTCAAAAGAGAACCCGCCAGGAACAAGGTAGCCATCGTAAGCGCGCAGCCGAGCAAGCCCTTCGGGGGAATTCATTTCATTCCAACGGAATAATTCCGCATCGATTTCTGCGTCCCATAAGGCACGAAGAGTTTCGTACTCCGAATTTATACCTGGAAATTGAAGGACAGCGACACGAGGTTTCATAGGATTTCAGGCCAAGTAATGGAGTTGAGAAATATGTGCAACTGATTGCTCGATAAAGTCGTGACGTGTTCAATATAAAGTGTTTTGCCTTCGGGATTTGTCATTTCTGAAACGTAGCCGAGGGTTTCCAGATCAGGCTCATGGTAGTGCATGAAAACTTTTGTCTCGCCCTCTGCGTCCTTTAGAATGAGTTGACCCTCGGATAAACTAGAAGCTGTCCAACACCCAGGGAGGAGGTACTCAAAGTCCAGTCCAGCTTGGATGCTGCTCACACAGGCTTCAGTCAGATCCTTCGAAGAGGTCAGGGAACTCAAAATCATTTGTACTTCAGAGTCATCAGGGCCGTTGGTCTCGACATAATAGTGACCCTCGTAGTCAAAGACGGAATAGCCTTCATGGTCGATACGAGTAGGAGTGATTTTTTTATCGGTAACTCCTGAGCCGATGGAGATGCTTACCCAGAGAGAATCATCTCCTCTCGTCAGGGTGAGCGTGTCTTTTCTAAAAGGTTCATCTTGGGCAAGTTCCTCTTCGATCTCCCAACAATAAGCAAACTCGAAAGCCAGCCCTTGCCATTCACCATTGGTAGAATAGGGATAAGTGCCGTCCGGAGGGGCGCAAGGGTTGGCCCTGCTCACGAGCTCGCAAGCCGTGAGCGCGAAGAGCAGACTGAAGGTGCTGAGTATGAGGAAAAGTTTTTTCATGTGCGGAGTTTGTTACGAAGTCCATTCAACCAGGCTTCCTTAGCCTCAGCGAGGGGTATTTGCTCAATCAAGTTCTCATCTTTAAAGATGCAAAGGTTGGAACCAACATTTCCAAGAGCAACACTATTGACCTTTTTTGCGTCGCAAAGTGCCTCAAAACCCCCTTCACGGCCAGGCATCACTTCCACCACAAAACCTCCCGTTTCGGAGAAGAGTTTAGTATTCGTTGCCAAGCCAGCACCTACGGCACTGAGATCGACTGCAAAACCCAGCTCTCCTTCCCCTCGTCCCCCACAAGCCATTTCTATAAGGGCAACCGCCAGACCTCCATCCGAGATGTCATGCGAAGAGAGGATTAGACCTTGGTCAATTGCCGAAATCATGAACTCCAGCTCATGGCGCACTTCTTTAAAATCAGGTTTGGGAATATTTGCCCCTAAAAAGCCGAATTGGCGATAGTATTCGCTGCCGCCGAGTTCCTCTTTGCGATCTCCAATTAAATACAGTTTGCTTCCCGCTTTTTTGAATTGCATGGTGATCGCCTTGTCCACATTGTCTATTCGTCCCAGCGTGCCCATCACGGGAGACGGGGCTACGGATCCATTTTTGGACTCATTGTAGAGAGACACATTTCCAGAAACCACGGGCAGAGGAAAGGGTTCACCCTCTGGATTATTAAAATCGAGATGCCCCACGCCCTCGAGAGCCTCTTTCATCCCACGGATACTTTCTACCAGTTCCCACATCTGTTCTGGTTTTTCGGGATTACCAAAATTCAAGCAGTCCGTCACGGCCCAAGGCGTGGCCCCAATGGCCGCCACGTTGCGCATTCCTTCCACTACGGCATTCACTGCACACCAATAGGGGGAAATTTTCCCATAACGAGGATTGGCATCTACCGAAAGAGCCGCCCCTATTTTATGTAGTTCAGGGACTTCTTCACGGTTGCGGAAGGGGACGATCAAACCTGCATCTGCAATACCCGGCTCGAACACGGTTTGGCCTTGCACCACTTTGTCATAATTTTCAAAAATAGGCAGGCGACTAGCGATGTTTTCGCTCGCCAGCACTTTAAGCAGAGCTTCCTTGAGTGGGGGGGCTGTAAAATGAGGTTCTTCGAAGCTTTTTTTAGGATCCATATAGCTTCGCGTGTATTGCAAGCCTTTGGTCACGGCCGAAGCCGGGGCATCGACTAAGATTTCCTCGCCAAAACGAACAATATAATTGCCCTTTTTCACTTTGCCCACATGACTGGCCTTAGCGCCCGCAGAGACCTTTGGTAGATCCCATTCGTTGTTGTAGTGATCGAGGATTTGTTGGGTCAAGGAAGGATCGCAGATCCAGCAGAGCCGCTCTTGAGTTTCGGCACAAGCAATCACGGCCGGAGCTAAATTGGGCATGGAAATATGCACTTTAGCGAGATCGATTTCGGCCCCAAAACCCGCGGGTTCAACCTGTTCCACTGTCGCACACACATTTCCACCGGCTCCCATGTCTTTAAAAGAGACTTTATCCAGATTGCCTCCGTCACGGAGCTTGCGGAAAAGCGTATAAGTGGATTCAGCCAAATGCCTTTCGAGGAAGGGATTTGGTTCTTGTACGGCTCCCTTGTTGGACTCTTTATCGGCTTCATCAAGATCCGCAGAAGCGAAAGCCGCCCCTCCCATTCCTGAATTATCTGTGGGTTTGCCCACAATGATGATGTCCCAGCCTTCCGCGTTTGCGGGCACAAAAGAATGAATGATTTCATCCTCGCGGATGGCTCCTAAGACCATCACATTCACCAAACAGTTGTCATTGTAAGATTCATCAAAATAAGTGTCTCCTGCCAGATTGGGTACGCCCAATGGGTTTCCGTAACCTGCGATGCCCGAAATCACCTCTTCTGCGATATGGTGCTGCAATGGTTTTTCGATTTGTCCGAAACGAAGAGGATCCGCCGTAGCAATCGCTCTACCCCCCATGACAATGATGTCCCGCACTAGACCTCCCACCCCCGTAGCCGCTCCTTCAAAAGGCACCACTTGACTGGGATGGTTATGAGATTCATGACCCATAATGATGCCATAACTTTTGGCGGGCGCTTTTACGTTATCCGGGTTTGAAGTGGCAAAATGCACAATCCCTGCGTCTTCTCCTACCCCTAACATCACATTCGGAGCTTTAGTGGGCAGGGTTTTTAAAAAAGGCCGACTGCTTCTGTAGGAACAGTGTTCGCTTCCTTGGATGCCCCATACAATGGCCTCGGTAAGGGTAGGTGCGCGGCCTAGGATCTCTTGAACTTGACGTGCCTCCTCCACACTTAGCCCTATTTTATTTTCCTTCAGCACACGCAGAAGTTCCTCGTCTGTCATTTGCTTGAAGTCGAGAATTTGGGAGAGAAAAGGCATAGCTGCTTTGAATATAAGGGAAGAGGAGGGGCTTTGTAAAGAGAGGCATTGTGTGCTATAATGGCATGATTTATTTTTGACTATGAATAGACCGAATAGGGATTACGTTCAAGATGAAGATGGGGGTGTAGATATAGAGGCGTTAAGACAACAAAGTTTAGCAACTTTCAATAGTCTCATTCCCATTCTTGCGAATAAGGTGCGACATAGATTCCCTGAACTTTCAAAGGAAGACATAGAGGAAATATTGTCGGATCTTCATTTTCGGATTAGTAATAAGGTGGATTACAAGCGCCACCAAAACGGACTAGGCAGGGGATATTTCTTCAGAGCAGTGAGGAATATGGTGCTTAATAAAAGACGACAAAGGATAAGAAATGCACGACGTAAAACATCTTTAAAATCTGCGCTCGATCAAAGCCCAAATGATGAAACGCCAGAAGAGGCTTTGATGATTTATCTTCTTAGGAAACGCCTCCACGAAGCTATTAGTGCATGCCTTAATGATGACGAAAAAAATGCCATTCAGTATCACTTTTTAGGCTTTACAAATGAAGACACTGGAACCGCTCTTAAAATACCCACAGGAACCGTCGCTTCTCGATTAAAATCTGCTAGGAAAAAATTGGGGAAATATCTTAGGAAAAAAACACAGTGATTCACTATAGCTCGAAACTAATAGATGAAGGCCGTCGACTTAAAATAAATCATAGCCCTTCGTACAAAAGCACCATTTTAAGGAATTCTGCATGAGAAACCTCATTGGCGGGGCCAAAGGTGCCATTTTCGTAACCAGTGACGACTTTATTCTTGTAAGCATGAACCAAGTAAGGAGCATACCACTGCTCTAGGTCGAGATCGGAGAAGGGATTTGCCTCCAAATCGTAATACTCAAGAAGTTCTTGGCCCCTCAAGCGGTCATCCACTTCCACTCCCAGGAATTTTCCGATTAGCTTCAATGCCTCCGCTCGATTGATCACTCGTTCTGGCTGAAAAGTTCCGTCCGGATATCCATCAATCAAAGCTTGTTCATGAGCAAATTCGATGAGGTCAAAGCGCTTGTGTTTTTGACGGACATCCAAGAAAGAGATTTCACTTTCATCGAAGTCCACATTTTCGAGGGAATAGCCTTTGAAGCCCAATAAGAATTCGGTTGCCTCGCCTCGTTTGAATCCCACATCTGGAATGGAGAAAAAGTCTTCCAAAAGATTGAGGAAATCGGGGCTCTCTATGGCGGCGTCTATGAGGCTGTCTTCGTCCCTTAAATCCTGTAGATACTCGAAAGACCAATGATCGGGAATTTCATATTCATATAAAGGATTGAGCGTAGTTCCTGTTCCTCCACTGGGGGGAAACAAAACGGAGCCGGAGTCCGCTTCCTCAGGTTCTTCTTCAGGGAAAGCCTCTAAATAGAAGTCTGCCACTGTGCTCTCGTTTCCGTACTCGTCTATTGCGAAAATCTTGAAGTAGTTCTCCTGGTAGTCCCCTAGAATCGTTGTGCTCTCTGTGCTGGCGGTCGCTAATAAAACGTCATCCCCATTGTCCCATTCGCTCATCGCTGGATCCCTGGTTTCTACTCCCGACTCATCTTCCCCGTACCATATTTCATAATGACTGAAATTACTGTCTGTTGCTGCCGTCCATGTCAGCTCTATCTCATCCACGCTTGCATCTGCATAAGTGAAATCTGCTAATCCAGCTGGCGCTAAGATATCTAGAATGAACCCAAGACTTTCTTCCGTTGTCCCTTCCAATTCCCCGTCGTAGGGAGTCACTCGCACTTGTGCATCCGCTATGTCCGTTCCAGGTTCATCTGTCTCTGCCTCCCATATCGTAGTCACTGTATTGGCTCCGCTTGAACTCGTTATGTATGCCCCCAATTGTCCCACCTGATAAAGTGCTCCGTTGTCTACTGCAGGATCATCAAAAGTCGCAACCGTATCTCCATCTACTTCGCTCAAAGTTGCCGGCTCCCAACTTGTCCCTCCATCTATGCTGTATTCCACCTGCACCTGCAAAGTATCGTCATCTTCCAAGTCGTCTATTGTGAACTCCACCGTTACCCGTCCATCCCCTTCCGTACTCTGCTCCCCACTTACTCCAGTTATGACT
>CAZHKJ010000021.1:0-14438 GCA_964533115.1 uncultured Candidatus Peribacteria bacterium
TCATGCAGATTTAGAAGACGCTATTTGTAAAATGGTTTCAGCTTTGACTGATTATAAAAATGCACAAATAAAATCTAGTGCACGCTCAGAGTCCAAGAAGCTATTTGCATTATGTGTTGAGATCAAAGCCTTTTTTGGATTCAAAACTAGGTACGTTGGTCTTATTTGTTCTGGTGATAAGAAGATTAAGGGGCAGATCTGCGTAGGGAAAAGAGATCAAACAAAATGGATCTTTGAATCTGTTACTCAGGCTTTATAAACATTTATTTTTGTTTGTATGAATAAAACTATTACTAAGTCAGACTTTTTACGCTATTTGCAATGTCCTGCCTTTTTTTGGTTCTTTAAGAAAAAGCCAGAAGTACTTCAAGATCTAGAGTTGAGTGATTTTGATAAAGAACTCATTAAAAATGGTCAAGAAGTCGAGACATGGGCTAGGAAATTATTTCCCAAAGGAGTTCTGGTAGGAAGTAGAGAGGCCGCCGCCATTCAAGAAACCCAAAAGTATTTAGACGAAGGTAAAAAAATAATTTTCCAAGCTACATTCCAGGCTCAAAATTTTTACGCGATGGTGGACATTTTGGAATGGGACGAAGTGAACGAATATTGGATGATCAATGAAGTAAAAGCAACAACTCTCAAAGAGAAAAAACAGGATCAGCATCTTGATGACGCTAGTTTTCAATATGTTGTCGCTAAAATGGCAGGATTGCGAGTGGGACGTGTAAATTTAATTGAGCTAAATAAGGAATTTCGCAAAAAAGGGGAAATCATCGCCATACAGTTAATTCAAATAACAGATATTACTGAGCAAGTAAAAGAGCGCGAAGAAGAGGTTAATTTGAAGATGTCTGATATGGGTCGTATTTTAGAAGATGATAATGAACCACTCCCTTGTGAATGTATTTATAAGTCACGAAGCAATCATTGTCCCGCCTTTAAATATTTACACCCTGATGTTCCTGATTATTCTGTGCACGATATTGTACGAATTGGACTTAGTCCAAAGCGCTTAGAGGCTCTTATTGAAGATCATTGTTACTCAATTGAAGATGTTCCAGAAGATTTCAAACTAACAGAACTCCAAAGGAATCATGTTGAAGTTACGCAAACTCAGGTTCCAATTATAGATTCTTATGAGATTAAAAATCTATTAGCAGAGTTGGTTTATCCTATCTATTTTTTGGACTACGAAACCTATCCAACCGCCATACCAATTTACGATGGGTGTTCGCCTTACCAACAAGTACCTTTTCAGTTTTCTTTGCATGTATTGAGGACACCAGGTGGAGAGTTAGAACATCATGAATATTTGCACATCGATTCAATGTCTCATCCAATGGTGGCCTTAGCAGATACCCTAATAAAATTGATAGAAGGTCGTGGAAGTATAGTCGTATGGAATAAGAAATTTGAAGGGAAATGTCATACGGATTTGGCTGATCTTATTCCCGCTTCAGCAGAAGTTTTTCATGGCTATAATCAACGGTTTTTTGATCTGATGGAAGTTTTTTCAAAAAACCACTACGTCCACCCCCATTTTAGGGGTGGGTTTTCCATTAAAGATGTTTTACCAGTTCTTGTTCCAAGCATGTCTTACAAAGATTTGAACGTAAGAGATGGTTCAATGGCCATGAACGCTTGGAAAAAAATGATGTTTGAAATTGAGGATGCAAGAGAGAAGATACAAATGCAGGAGGATTTACTTCAGTATTGCAAACTAGATACCTTGGCAATGGTTAAAATTTTTGAGGCACTTCAAAAGTTATAAGATCCATTAGCTTTTGGTTAAAAGCTGGATTATTTCCCCGCTTTTTTTGATATCCAAATCCATCTCTTGATTCAAAAGCTGTGGATTCAAATAATGCCCGCTGTATCCATATAAGGACTTCACTTTTACAGGTTATCTGCTAAACTTCACCTGTCGCTCAGTATTATCATCATTTCCCAAAGGCTATTGCCCGTTCGTTTCCCTGATATTGGGGTAATGACGGGTCACTAGCCAATATCGGCTATCCTTTGGGACAAGTGATACTGGGCGACCTAGTGGCCCCTTTTTGCTTTTTAACCCCAAATAGCATGGCTGCCAACAAAAACCTTAAGAATTGTTTCCTCGGATGTGGAGGGCTTTTCATTTTCCTCGTTGTTTTAATCATTGCAGTGAACCCAGGCCCAGAAACGTATCCTTCTATCCCTTATGAAGATGTCACTGGTTCAAGTGCTGGTACTTACACCCTCATCGCCATTGATCCGAAGTATGTAAATGAGGCAGATATGCTTACCTTAGGTCGCCAATTAGCGAGAGAGAAACAATATGAAGATTACGTCCGTATAAGCATATTCTCTGATCGAGAAGCGGCAGCACTTTATAGCAAAGTGATCTCAGACACACTCACTCCTGAAGAAGATACCTTCTACGTAAAAAACTATGTTGGCCAATATACTAAAAATGATGGCCAGAACTTTGAAATTTATGTTTCACAACTTAATGGCTTAGATGTGGACAACAATGATCTGGGCGATGACATTACTTATGAATCATCAGCTTTAAGATAAAACTGAAAAGACGCCCTGCATTTATCTGTGGGGCGTCTTTTTCGATACTAAACTGGATAAAATCTTAGATGAACTTCTTTCTCAGTGGCAGCATAGGTTACCGCTGTTACCAAGGCATCGACCAAGTCGTCGTGTTTTTCTAATCCAAAACTTACAACCTGTTGGATAAGTCGTTCAGCTCCTTTTTCCGGGAATAGGATCTGGCCTCTTTCAAAGTAGTGAGATATGAGACTAAGCCTTGATGTTTTATCGCCTTTTGGGATAAATCCCTTCACTTTACAGCCCCTTTCCTTAAGCTGCTCTATAGCAGCTTTTTGGTAAGCAACATCTTCTACCACCAACAAGGAATTGTGCTCTCTTTTGAAGATGAACTCTGCTGTATTTAATGTTGCTCCGAATGTGAGCTTCTTATTGATCGGATTTGGTAGGATATAGATGAGCATTTCATTTTTATATCCAAAGATTTTCGCTGAAACCATAGCGGTGGAGTCTGCATTATCTCTTTGAGAAATGGCTAGATCTATACCTGTGATCGTATGACGAAGCTTTAGATCTTTAATGTTATCGGGGGCGGCACCGGGATAAGTTTTTATCCATTCGCTAGGAATTACCTGTTCATGATTGATTACGATTTTCAATATGTACTCCCTTTGAAAGGATGATTCTTTTCCGATTCGCCTCTTTTCATCTTGGATGCTTTCTGGGTTTGGAAACTTCCCAGGCCATAGGCAGTTATCGGCCTCATCAAGCAAAGGGTAAGCACGAAATTCACCATTGAAATCCTTGTTTATGATTCGTTTTCTTAAACGCATGATGAACGAGTCTTCATGCAAAAGATTTCCAATAACAACCAGTCTGGTTTTAGGAGTTCCAGAAGGGATTATTTCACTCGTAATCACTTCATCTACTTTGTCTCTGTTTTCTAAGGTTTTTGTGGAACTTAGATCTTCGACGTCGTCGCAAATAATTAGGTCTGGTCTATATGCACCATGCCGAATGCCTCGGATACTTTGATCCACAGAAACTGCCGTTATTCTTGCTCCTAAATTTGGAATTTCCAAAGTGTAGGCACTCCATTCGTTTTCAATCTCTTTGAAGGGTCCCAGGTCTTTTCTTAGCAATTCGTTGCTCTCAAGTTCCTGCTTTATATTCTTCAAGTGCCTCTTCGCTTGATCTTGGGTCAGGCCCACAATGATCACGTGTTTGCACTGGGGTTTTCCTAAGATCGACCATAACGGAAGGCTCGTATTCATGATGGTGGACTTACCCGATCCTCGAAAAGCTACAACGACAATATTTTTGACCTTTGGATCTTCAGTCAGCGCGAACATCTCTTTTTGAAAATCTGCCGTGGCATGCTCGATATAATGACTGAAATAGACGTGGAAGAACATGAAGTGACTTTCAAAGGTCAGAGCTCTTCGTAGCTTCCCATCTTTAATTATTGTTTTGAGATTTTTTGGAATGTGATTTTTTATCATATTTATAAAGTTTAGATTTGTAATATCCACCGTGACCGAGTGCCGCTTTGATCTGAGCTTCTTCCTCCGCAGAAAGTTTGTTTTGATTCTCAAGTTTTCCTGAAACTTCTACTTTTGTTTTGTAATCTGGATGGTTGTTCTTAAGCCAGAAAATTATTCCAGTCATATTCCCGTCCCTCACTGCCTTCATGAGCTGGGATTCGGCAATGTCGTTCACTATCTTTTTCCCTGCAGACAAAGCTTCATCCGCCTCGTCGGCGAAGGCTTCATCTTCTTTTCTCCAACGGTAATAAGTGGCTCTGCCTATGCCCGTTTTCTCACAAGCAACTTGTACAATCGGAGTTTTCTTTAAATGCTCCAAAAGGGTCTGCTTATTTTCTGCTGTCTTTAAAGCGATTGAGTCTTTCATGGTTGATGGGCTAATTTTATTGCCTTTAAACCTGTCATTTTTTCAAAGCGATCGATGATGGCTTGGCAGTATTTGGTTTCAAGCTCGACCATTACGCACTTTCGCTTGGTCTGTTCACAACCCATCATTGTCGTTCCCGACCCTCCAAAGGGGTCGTAGACGATGTCTCCAATGTTCGTGCTGTTGAGGATTAGACGGCGTAGAAGACTCACAGGCTTCATCGTGGGGTGGATAGTATTTTTCTTAGGCTTAGGCGCAATGAGCACGCTTTTGTCTTTGTCTCGTATGGTCGGATGTGTGCCGTACCAACCGTAGGCAATCAGTTCGTGCTGGGGGCAGTAGTCTAGACGTCCTAGTACTGCGCCAGTCTTCACCCAAATGAGGAGCTGAGAAAACTTGAATCCTTGCGTTCGGAGCGCATCCTCTAAACTGAATAGCATTCGGTCACTGTTGAAGATGTAGTAAGCGTTTTTCTTATCCAGGTGAGGCTTTACTACTTCCAGCCAACGCTCCGTAAAGCTTTGATATTCTTCGTTGGACTGAAGTTGATCGTTTGCGATTTTGTCGTGATTTCCACTGGGTGCCATATATCCCACCGCATACGGCGGATCTGTAAGGATGAGCTTCACTTTCTTTTCGTGAAGCAGGTTCACGATTAGCTCTTTATCTTGGCTGTCTCCGCAGATTAGCAAGTGATCTCCGAGCTGAAAAAGGTCTCCAGGTTTAATTGAGTTTATTTGCTTTCTGTCGAGTAAGGTTTTCATAACGAGTGATGATTAAAGAGCAAAATAAAGGGTCGAGTTCCACCAAGAAGCAGGTACGTTTGAGCTGTTCTGCCGCAACAAGCACGCTTCCACTACCGCCGTAGAGTTCTAGGATTGTGTCTCCAGGCTTCGTACAACGGCGTATGGCACGTTCGTATAAGGAAGGAGGCTTCTGAGTCGGATGCTCGTACTCGCTCGTTGGGAGGCGCTTTTCTAGCCAAATGCTGAAGAGGTCTAGGACATCACCATGGAGCCGGTTTCCTGTTCCTAACTCCTTATTCATGATCTCGGTAAAGGCAGTGTGGTAATTTGAGAGAAAGGGGTCACCTAGGGTGCCGTACATACAGGGCTCATATACTTTAGAGAAGGCGACCTGAGGCGTGCTCATCTGGGAGTTCTTTATCCACAAACACACCCGTTTATTTTGGATCCCAAGCTCATCATAAATTTGCTGAACGAGTCCTATCTGACGCTCATCATTCCAACAAAAGAAGTGTGTATTTGGAGTGGTGCATGCTAAGGCATTTCGAATACAGGTCTTAAGGAAGTCCTTATATTCATCGAGAGGTTTATTGTCTTTTACTTTTGTACCTCCATATTTGCCACGGGTACCAATGCCGTTTGAGTAATCCAGCCCGATGTTGTAAATCGGATCCATGGTTACGAAACTGACTGTCGTGTCTCCAAGTAGAGATTGGAGAGTTTCTGGCTTTGTAGAGTCGCCGCAAATGAGGCGGTGTTTACCAAGTGCGTATACGTCGCCTTCCTTAACGAATGGCTCCTTAATTTCTTTCAACTTTTCTTGGACATTAAAATCGTCATCTTCGACCTCTATGACGTCATCCCATATATGCTGAAGATCAGTATCATCAAAGCCGACATCAAGCAGGAGTGAGATATCAAAATTACGTAGCATTTCGAAATTCCATTCGCCCTGGTTGGAGTTCAATCTTAAGTTCAGTTCTTGCTGCTGTTCTTTAGTAAGCTTGATATATACAACTGGGATTTTTTTCATCCCTAACTTTTGAGCCATATGGTATCTGAAGTGGCCTCCCACGATCGTGTTCAAATTGTCGGGATGTTCATTTACCACGATGGGCTCAACAAACCCATTTTTAGTGAGATTCGCTTTTAGCTTTTCTTCTTGCTCTTCCGTCCATTTCCGTGGATTACTTGGATCTGGTTTTAGATCCTCGATATTGACGTACTGGATTTTCAAATCCCTTTGCAGTGGTTTGATATTCTTCATGTAAATAAATTAATAAATAAAAAGACATGGGAATTTTCTCACGTCAAAAAACTGCTTAGAACTATATAAATTCAGGTTTAAGATCTGAAAAACTTCTAAGCAGTGAAAATTATGTCCTGATGTTATTTCGGATGATCAGGCCTTTCCCTTCTCTTACTTTTATGAAGCAGGAACCCGAACTAATAAATTCTGGCAGGTTATAAAACCTTTGAGCTGTTTGCAAAGCATTGCGGATTCTTTTTCGCATTTTATCACCTACGAGAGGAGCCAGGCCCTTTGACCTAAAGAAATCCTCAATTTTTTCGTAGGTGCAAAGCCCTTCACTATCTTGAAGATCTATAAGAGATTGTAAGAGTAAGTAGTGTTGACTATCTATTTTCTGAATTTTAACAGCTTTGCTATAGAGCAAAAATTTGCCCTCCGAGAATACGAGCACTTGTTTAGGCAGCAAGTGGTTTTCCTTCAATTTTTCTACAGTCTTAATCTCTGGATCAGCTACAACTGCTTGCTTACTAGTTGGAAGTTCCCAAAAGCACGCCATTGAAGCCAAGGCTCCCATGGTTTTTTTCATTTGAAGAACTGGTTCAATCAATGCTGCATTTAGCCTCTGAGACCTTAGAGTTATTTCTTGAACATGAGTTGCAAAATTATTCATCCAACTTAAATCTGGCAACTGAATCGAAGCTAGTAAAGCCGCATTGTCGTTAAAATAGAGTTTTGCCATTTAATAGACAGGATGTGTTTATTTTAAGTTATTTATTTAGAAAGGTAAAGATTTGACTAGAGGATTTTATGGCTGCGGGCTGCAAATTTTACTACTCTAAATATTAGACATTTATTTTATTAATTTTAAAACTATATGAGATTATCTGATGAAGCTGTTCGTGAATTTCAGGAAATTTATAAAAAGGAGTACGGAAAAGAAATTTCTCATGCTGAAGCTTACGAGTCTGGGAGTAGGCTCTTAGGCCTTTTTGAAGTTCTACTCAAAGGGGCTCAGGTAGAACGTGCGAGAAAACTGAGGCTGAAAGATGAGCCTAAAGGCTTCCATATCAATGGTGGCCCATATACTTGTTTCATCTGCGGTCAATATGTGAGCGACGAAGAGACTTGGTACGATAAATATGGAATCAAGTGCTTGGTATGCCAGCGTGCTGTGGAGAAGAGGGTAGTGCCTGGAAAAATCTGTCAGGACAAAGACTCGTGGTACTCCATGTGGGAACTGGATCACTACTTCAAGATTAAACATCAAACTGCGCGGAAGCTCATCCGACAAGGCAAGTTGAAAGCCAGAATCATCACATCTCAAGGTGACGATGCTTACTGTTTTGTTTTCCTCATCAAGGAGAACCCAATCCTAGGCTCAAAGCCGAAGTCCACCTTGGTCAAACATGAAGATGGCCGTTTTAGTACTCGTCAGGAGGAAAGGGTAATCCACTTTGACTAAAGCACTAATGACTTTAATTTAGTCTCCGTAGGTTTTCAGGCAAAAATCTGTCTATTTCCTCATTTGAAATTGTAAAGTCTTCACCTATGGTCTCAGTTTTTTTAAAGATTGAACAAATTGCCTCGACCAGACGGAAGAAAGCTCCTTTCCTCTCTAAAATTCTTAATCTTTCTCGAGCAATGTTATACGCTTTTCTATCCGTTGATGGTGATAGCTCGGATATTGTTTGCATCTCTGAGGAAAGTTCATTTCGTCGAATCACTACTTCTTCGTTTGAAGGATTTTCACTTATGATATCCGCAATTAGCAGCATGTATCTTTCTCTTATCAAACGGAACTTTTTCGCAGATAATTTATGTTGATTAGCCCGTTCATCAAACTTGAAAGACAGTTGAAATATTAAGAAAAGAATTTCTACACCAGTTAGAATAGTTCCAGCTACATGAAGCTTTGAATCTTCTGGCAAGAAAAACTGGCTTATCAGAGTGCCGAGCACTAACCCAACGAGCAATAAATTTATTAGTGTAATCTTTATGGAGTGGCCTTCGCAACGCTCTGCTGAAACTTCGTGAACTTTACAATTGTATACGCAATTTCCGAATGACTGCCTAACGACTGACAAATTTATTTCATCCATGATTCTAGTTTATTGGTACCAATTTATCTGCCCTGGCGACGCAAACTCCATTCAATATAACGTAAGCTTCAACAAAATGCTCGCCTGTATATTGTGTACTTTCACTCCGTTGAGTCCTATCCATATTGCTATCAATGATTTCTCCTCTTAATCCGTCGGCTCTTTCTGCTTCTTTACCGAAATTCCTGACTTTCCATTTTACTACATAACCAGGCGGTAGCTCTTCAAGATTTTTAAGTGAAAATGTTAATTTGACACCTTTATTTTGGATTGGGAGTAGCTCAATAAATTTTTTACGCCAGCCATTCAGTTCCCCCTCACATTGAAGTTCTATATTGTATAGTAAGTTTACTGGATATTTATCCTCGATATATTGTTCTCTAACAGCTCTATGATCCCTGGGTGCATTTTTATATATTTCAAAAGACGTTGGAAATTCTTTTCCAAAAATTTTCTGCCACTCATCAATTGCTGCTTCGTATTTTGATGCAGACTCATATCCCAATGCTTTTTTTGCTCTTTTTAATGCTGTTTCAACGTAACTTTTAGAATCATCGTCACATCTTACTAAGAACCATTCAAAAAACTCACTTATGGCTTTCCTATATTCAAAGTCGTCCAATTCATAACTCTCTAAGAAGGCCATAACTTGGTTCTCAATTTCAAAATGGTTCAACTGGAGGTATTCATTTTCTCTGTTCCATTTCTTAAACATCATGGATAGATTTCTTGTGAACCCATTTGTTGCATCATTCGAAGCGAAAAATGCATCAACTCCACTCCTTGGATCAAAAGATTCCCAAGATCCTCCATTTTCGGTATTTGGAATTATAAAGGTACCATCTTCTTGTTCAAAGGCAGGAAGAAGCTCAACATTATGCCTATTCTCAGCCATCTCAATTAACACGACTTTACCCCACGCTTTTATACCCTCTGTAGTAGTATATTTTTCAGCAAGGATCTCTCTTATTTTTGCTAATAATGCAGATTGGCCATTTGAAGTATAGGAATCGTATCTTTGGTATTCTTCAGGAGAGAGTTTAAATAGCACATCTACATCTTGGTCTGAAGTAAAAGGTCTTATTGCCGTTTTTTTCTTGTAGGATCCGAAAAGATACTTATTGTCGGGATTGTACTGAGTGCCTTCATAGAAATAATCATGAAGAGTTTCACATACGCCGGTATATTTCCTCTTAGCGTCCTCTTTTTGATTAGTTGTGAGGCTAATATTTTCTAGGAAACGCACGAATTGTACTTGTATTTGGGTGGACACTTTTTGCTGTGTAAATTAGCACTTCTAATTATAGAGTGCCAATCTGAAACGGCAAGCAATTTTTCCAACCTAAAGCTCTTGCCCTGTGAGCGTCTTATAAACGTGCTGAGCTCCTCGTCCTCCACGTACGTTTTCAGCGTGCATGGCTTGAACCTGTTTGTACATTGCAGTGGCTTCATCTCCAAAGCCTAAACGTTCTGCAGTATCGGATGGAAGTTGTTCTGCAACGAAGGCTACTCGTATAGGGCTTTCGCCTTGAGCTAAATGCATCGCCATACGAGGAGGCAGAACTTCAGCCGAGTTTAAAGTCGTGCTGAAGAAACTTGTTCGGCAGGGCAAGGTGAAAGCACTTTTTATTTCCTCGGAAAATGGTGGTGAATATCACTATATTTTTCCAAAGAAGGAAAATCTAAAAATCCTTACTCAGTACAAAAATATGCGATCTTTAGATCTGGCGAATAAAGCTTCAAAGAAGTAGACTAAGCCCAATGAAAGAACACGCGCACTCTACAAGCAATATTAAGACAGCCTTCCTACTGAATCTCTTCTTCACTGTCTTTGAGGTGATTGGGGGTATTCTTACAAACAGTACAGCGATACTCTCTGATGCGCTTCACGACTTCGGGGATTCTGTTTCCTTGGGTCTCTCTCTTTACCTAGAAAAGAAGGCGCAAAAGGATCGCAGTTCCACTTTTTCATATGGGTTCAAACGTCTTTCACTTTTAAGCGGACTCATTAGCAGTCTCATCCTCATAACGGGATCAATAATTATCCTTTCTGAATCCATACCAAGGCTCATGAGTCCAGAGCATACGAATGCAAAGGGCATGCTTGGCTTAGCGATAGTCGGGATACTCATCAATGGATTCGCAGCCTTACGCACCAGAAGTGGGAAAACGGTAAACGAAGAGGTCATCACATGGCATTTGCTGGAAGACGTTCTGGGTTGGATTGCGGTATTTGTGACCAGTTTGGTGATGCTGTTTTTCGATCTACACATTCTTGATCCTTTGCTTTCCATAGCGATAACACTTTTTGTGCTTTGGAACGTGGGGAAAAAACTGAAGTATACCCTCAAGATTTTCCTTCAAGCGGTTCCCTCCAATCTTTCTATCCGAAGCATTGAAAAGAGGTTGAAGAGCCTAGCGAGTGTGAAGTTGGTACATGATACACATCTGTGGTCTTTAGACGGTGAGAATCACGTTTTATCGACCCACTTAGTCCTTCAAAAGAATCTAAGCATTTCAGAGGCTTTGGACGTAAAATGCAGGGCAAAAGAAGTGATCCAGAAGATGGGCATCAGTCACGCCACCGTGGAAATAGAGAAGGAAAACGAAAGTTGTAATCTAAAAACCCACTAGAGGTGACTCTACTCCACGCTTTAATTTTAGGGATCGTTGAAGGGTTCACAGAGTTTCTACCCATCTCCTCCACGGCACACCTCATGCTGGCAGGTAAACTGCTTGGGCTCGAACAAACGGATTACTTCAAAAGTTTCGAGATCATCATTCAACTGGGAGCTATTTTAGCAGTGATCTTTCTATACTGGAGAAGCCTTATCAAGTGGGAAGTGATTAAGCGTCTTGTAGTTGCCTTTATACCCACAGGAATCCTCGGACTCTTATTTTACAAATTGGTCAAAACGTACCTGCTAGAAAACTTCACCGTCATGCTTTGGGCACTTCTACTGGGAGGGCTGCTTTTGATTGTTTTTGAAAGGATTCACAAAGAAAAGCAGGGTGAAGCTGAAGACTTAGCACGCATTCCTTATGGAACCTGCCTGCTCATAGGTTTATTCCAATCTATAGCCATGATTCCAGGAGTTTCGCGTTCGGGAGCTACCATCCTAGGCGGACTCGCTCTAGGGCTTCACAAAAGGACCATTGTAGAGTTTTCCTTCCTTCTCGCTGTGCCAACCATGCTCGCTGCCAGTAGCTTGGATATTTATAAGAACGCACAGAGTTTCACAGCGGATCAGATTACTTTGCTAAGCGTTGGATTTATAACGTCCTTCTTTATGGCTTTGGTGAGCATCAAGTTTCTGCTCGCTACCGTGCGAAGGCAAACCTTCAGTGCTTTTGGATTCTATAGGATAGGGATCGCGCTGATTTTTTTATTAGTTTTATATTTTAAGGTATGAAATCCCCTCGATACTATGCTCTAAGCTACATTTTCAGTCTATTTATTTGTGTTTTCATTGTAATCGTCTTGGCTTCCTTGCACTGGACCACACAAAGCAATACTTTTCCCGTCCTATTGATACTCTGGGGATTAAGCGGGCTATATCATGGGGTTTCGTTAAGACGAAGTATTCCGCTACCATGGAGAGAAATCCCTTTCTTGAGAGTATTTTCTTTCGAAGATAAACGAAGTATTTTTACGATGATAATTCTCTCCCTTTCTATGATAGTTTCGGGAGCATACCTGCTTCTAATTTGATTCTCCTTCAACAATCACAAGCAATACGAAGCCGTCGGTCCATTAAGTAAAGGGCGATTAAAATAAACCCAAGGCTCAAGATTTTAAGTACCCCGCTGTACTCCGTAAAAATACTCAAGCTGATCCCCAGCCCCAGAAAAGCGAGGCTAGGGAATACGCAAAGGGTACAAAATGCACTCAAGAAGGTGAGCACTGCTGAAAGACTGAATGCAGAGCCGCTCAAGAGCTTTCCTTTTACTTTACTCTTATAAGAGAAGATCGAAACGGTAAGGAACACACCAACAAGGAAACTTAAAGTGGCTCCATAAATTAAATTGATTGGTGTCAGATTGCCTCCCTCCATACATGCCAAACCACTTGGATCAGTGCTTGGAAGCGTTTTCAGAAAGTAAGCGTATGTAGAGAAGAACAGAACCCACCAAAACAGTGTCATTAAAATAACCGAGGGTCTTTTGTAAAAAAGGAATATACCTCTCATGGTTATTTGAGTTCAGCTTCAATTAAAGCCCTAAGCTCCTCAACACTTGGTATGCCGTCGAGCTTTTGCCCGTTGAAGAAAATGGTGGGAGTGCTATTCACACCCAAGGCTTTCCCATCCGTTTGATCTCTTAGAATTTTGTCTTCGTACTTAGTGCTGTTGATTACGGCGGTGAAGGCTTCTATGTCCAAGCCAAGTTCTTCGGCATAAGAGATAAAAAGTTCTGTTTGTGGAGTTTGTTTTTCTCCCCATTCCATCTGGTTTTCAAACAGCAAATCGTGCATTTCCCAGAACTTGCCCTGTTCGCCTGCCGCTTCCGCAGACTTTGCGGCTAGAACAGAATTGCCATGAAAAGGGAAATTGCGGAACACAAAATTCACCTGACCTTCGTACTCATCTAAGACCTGCTTCAAGATAGGATGGGTAATCTTACATGCTTCGCATTCCAAGTCTGCAAACTCCACGATAGTGACTCGATCATCTGCCGCTTCGATTCTCTGGCTGTCTTCACGCACTAAGAGCGTGGAATCCGCTGGTGGGGTGTTTGAGACCTCTTCTACAGAGTTGGAAGCACTGTTTGACGTGAAGAAGAACATCCCGACTACAATCAGCCCAGTGAAGGCTAAAATTCCTGCAATGACTTTTGAATCTTCTGACATATTACTTGTTGTTAAATTTTCTGAATAAAAGCATGCAAACCGTTATGACGGTGAATGCGGTGAGTGACATGAAGGGAATGGTAATGAATCCAAACCATTCAAAGAATTTGGTGGTACAAGAGATACCGAGCGTACAAGGCGAAACGCTTTCAGGAAGAATCTGCCAGTACAAAAGGTTGTGGTAAACGGCGACGGCAAAACCCAAGATTGAGAATGGGAGAACGTAAAGATGAAGCCCTTTGTCTTTCCTTAGCATGCCAATCGCAAGGATAAGTGCCAAGGGGTACATGAGGATGCGTTGATACCAACAAAGCACACAAGGTGGCAAATCCATGACCTCACTGAAATAGAGGCTCCCTAGAAGAGCAAGCAGGGATTGTATCCATGCAATATAGAGGACTATTTTAGCAGTAAAAAAACGATTCATAAGTAAATTTTAAGGTTAAAAACGATTGAACGTTTCTATAACCTTAAAACTATGTTTCGTGTTTGAATTAAGAAGCTGGAGTATTCTTGGGAAGATGAAAGGAGGTCTTTAGGTTCAAGGTAGGAGATGGCGGCATCTTCAAAAAGATTAGGCTTATCAACTGGATCAGCGGAACAGGAGCTATTAAAAACAGGTGTTTCTTGATCCCCGTGTGCTAAACAATGTTCGACAGGGCAATGAGCTGCTTTCTCTTTAGAGTAATCTGTTGTTAGAGCAAACTGCGTTAGACAGAAGGCTTGTACAAGCAGGAAACCAGCAAGAAACTTCTTGAAAATTTTCATGTCGCTAGAGTAGCCGATTCTTCCAAATATGACTAGCGGTCCTTCGTCAAAACCATTCCAAACCACCAAGGGTTTGCATACTGTTTTTGTATCTTAAAGCCTAATCGGTCTAGCTCCTTGTAAAAGTCTTTCCGCTTGAACATGTCTTCATACGGATGAGCCAAGAAAAGCCTTAGAATTTTACCGATTCTGGTTTCGAAAGTATCAATTGAAAGGTCTTCAAGAATGAGTTGTCCGTCTGGCTTCAAAAGCCTGTGCAGCTCTTTCAAACAGTCCTG
>CAZHKJ010000021.1:14448-15615 GCA_964533115.1 uncultured Candidatus Peribacteria bacterium
TCTTTCCAATTTGGAATGTGGTGGATGATCCCAAAATCGACAATGGCATCAAAGGAGGCATCATCGAATCTCAAATTGCTAGCGTCGCCTACCTCAAAGACAATGTGAGGAGCCTTCACTCGACGTTTTGCTCGTCTAATCATTTGAGGGTCGAGATCAATGGCGTTGATGCTTTTAGGCTTGAAGTGTTTTTGAATCAGCCTTGTGCCAACCCCTTGTCCGCATCCTATTTCTAAGACCACTTTTTCAGGAGGCAGGTCAGACATGCTTTTAAGTTTCCTTGCTTCAAATCCTTGGATGAATGCCCTGATCGGATTATTCATCAGCCAGAACTCGATCTTGTTCATGAGCATAGCTTTTGGGTTATTTAGAGAGCTGCATGATCTGGTAAGACCCTCTCGCAACCATAAGGAAGATGAGTGAGCCGATGATGAGATCGGGGTAGTTCGACTGTGTAAAGTAAACCAATACTGCTGCAAGAATGACTCCTATGTTTGCGAGCACATCATTGGAGGTGCAAATCGCGCTTGCCTTGATGTGCACGTCCTTACTCTTGGAGCGTTGGAGTACCACAAGGGAGGTGACGTTTGCAGCGAGGGCAAAAATAGAGATCAAAATCATGAATTCAAAGAGAGGGGTTTCTTCAAAACCAATGAAGCGTCTAATGACTTCTATGAGTCCGAAACTAGCAAGAGCGAGCTGAAGGTAAGCAATCAGCTTCACGATGCTCTTCTTGGCTACAGCGGCTCTTCCGATGGCATAAAGGCTAAGTCCGTACACAACCGAGTCCGCAAACATATCCAGACCATCCGCTACCACGCCCATTGAGTGGATAATGAATCCTGCGGCAGCTTCAATAACGAAGAAAGCGAGATTGATACCTAGTACTAACTTCAGGGTCTTCCCTTCATCCTGTTCGATTTCCGGTTGAGCAGGGGAAGAGGCTTTTTGGGACTTCAGAAGTTTGGAGTCGAGCCGTAGGCTTTCTAGGGTTTCCGTTACTTGTTCAATATTGCCCTCGTGGTAAACCTGTACAAGCCGAGCTGAAAGGTCTACCTCGATCTGCTTGATGCCCTTGAGTGGTTGGAGCTTCATTCGTATCAATCTTTCCTCGCTGGGGCAGTCCATTTTTGAGACTTTGAATGTGCTTTTCTGCATAGAGTTTAA
>CAZHKJ010000022.1:0-10352 GCA_964533115.1 uncultured Candidatus Peribacteria bacterium
CAGTATCCGCCACAGAAGAGCATTTGAAAAATAAGGCCGGTCCAAAAATGGCTCAAAAGGCCACCTTGAACTCCATTCTTCTTTGTGGGAGACTAGGAATCCCACTGAATCTCCATGTGGATCCCTTTCTATGGCTGAATCCTTACGTGTTCCCCCTCACAGTTTAGAAGCTGAAAAATCCGTGCTCGGGAGTGTTATGGTGGAAAAAAATGCGCTTTTAAAAGTAGCGGACCTCATTAATCCGGAAGATTTTTATTACGACACCCATGCCGTCATTTACACAGGGATGATGGAGCTCTTTGCCAAACGCTCACCCATCGACATCCTCACCATGAAAAACTGGCTGAAGGACAATGGAAAAATCGATGAAGTGGGAGGGCAGACCTATCTTGAAGAACTCTGTAATGAGGTGCTGACCGCCTCGCACGTTTACCAATATGCGCTGATTGTTAAACAAAAATCTACTCTACGTAAACTGATCACTTCTGGGGCTAATATCACGGCACTGGGGTACAAGGAGGAAGACGAAGTGGATGAATTGGTGGATCAAGCGGAACAAGAACTTTTTAAGGTTTCACAAACGTTTTTACGAAATCGATTCGTACCCATAAAAGACATCTTATCGGGAACCTACGAAAAAATTTCTGACCTACACGATCCTGAAGCGGCTCAAAAATACAAAGGAATTTCTACCGGATTTGGGTCTTTGGACTATATCCTCACCGGTTTGCAGCCTTCGGATCTCATCATTCTTGCGGCCCGTCCTTCCATGGGTAAAACTGCTTTTGCCTTGAATGTGGGCTTGAACATAGCGCTCCGCGGAAAATCTATTGGAGTGATTTCACTCGAAATGTCTAAGGAACAATTGGTAGAGCGTCTCTTTGTCTCCATGCTCGGAGTAGACAGTTGGAAGATGAAAAATGGGCAGCTGACTCAGGAAGATTTCATGAAAATGGGGCAAGTGATGGATCAACTCAACAGTTGTAAAATTTATATTGATGACTCCCCGGGAGCCGCAGTGGCAGAGCTTCGGGCGAAAGCCAGACGGCTTCAAATGGAAAGTGGTTTGGATTTGCTCATCATCGACTATTTGCAGCTCATGAGTATGGGAAAGGGCACGCTTTCCGTGACGAATCGAGTGCAAGAAATTTCTGAGATCTCTCGTTCGCTTAAACAGCTCGCGCGTGAGCTCCATATTCCCATTATGGCGCTTTCACAGCTCTCACGTGCGGTGGAACAACGTCCTGTAAAAATCCCTCAACTCTCGGACCTTCGTGAGTCCGGAGCCATTGAGCAAGATGCGGACGTGGTGATGATGATGTATCGCGAAGACTATTACGAAGAAGACACCGATCGCCAAGGGATAACAGATATTTACGTGCGCAAACATCGTCATGGAATGGTGGGACGTGCGGAGCTGATGTTCCGTAAAGAACAAATGAAATTCTTCGACATCGACCGCAAACACAGCATCGACGATTAAATTGCTTTTTTCTTGGCCGTCAACCTATAATGCCAAGGTCTTTCATTTTAGAATCATGACGACTGGCGAATATCAAGATCGGCTTCGTAAAGCGCAAGAACTGCGAGAATTAGGCATCAATCCCTACCCTGCTCGCTTTGAGTCCAATGCTTCTGTTCAGGAAGCCAATGAGTCTCAAAAAGCACAATCCACTCGGCCTATCGAAAGCATTCTGGAGCATAAAATAGAATCGAATTTTACTCTGCGAGGACGACTCATGACCTTGCGTGAACATGGCCGTTTGGCTTTTGCAAATCTCAAAGATTTCAGTGGAACGATTCAAATTTGCTTCATGGAGCAAGTCTTAGGCAAAGAAAACTTCAAACTGCTGCGCAAAGTGGACATGGGTGATTTTATAGGAGCAAGCGGAGAACTTTTTATGACGAAGCATGGTCAACTCACTTTGCTCATTAAAGAATGGGTGATTTTGGGTAAAACCTTGCGTCCACTTCCCGAGAAATGGCACGGACTTCAAGATCAGGAAGCCAAGTATCGTCAACGCTATTTGGATTTGGTGATGAATGAAGAAACCATGCAACGATTTATATTTAGGAGCCGCTTTATTGAAGAGACACGTCAGTTCTTAAACAAGCACGGTTTTATGGAGGTGGAAACACCGGTGCTCGCGGCGATCGCCTCCGGCGCCACCGCTCGCCCCTTCCAAACCCACCATAATGCGCTGGATTTGGATGTGCATCTTCGTATTGCCCCTGAACTGTATTTAAAGCGCCTCATTGCAGGAGGAATGGAGCGCGTCTATGAGTTTGCAAAATGTTTCCGCAACGAAGGCATGGACCCTTCGCATCTTCAGGAATTCACTATGTTGGAATATTACGGAGCGTATTGGAACTACGAAGATAATATGAGCTTTACCGAACAATTGCTCACCAGCGTGATTCAAAAATGCTTTGGAACGCTCAAAATCAAACTACGTTCCAGAGAGGGTTCAGACGTGGAAATTGATTTCAGTTCTCCTTGGCCTCGTCTTGCCTTCGGCGATATTATCGAACGCGATTCAGGGGTGAATATTTACGACTTCATCACGGCTGAGGCTCCTGAAGGGGATGCCGACGCTCTTCGTGCCGCCATCAAAGAGGCTCGTGATTCAGAGGGAAAGAGGATCATTTTGGAAGGCGCAGAAAAGATGGGGTTCGGTAATCTTTGTGACGCTCTTTATAAAAAAGTCAGCCGGCCCAAACTCATCAATCCTTGCTTTGTGATCAATCATCCGGCCAGTACAAAGCCTCTTGCTCGTCGCAGCGATGTCAATCCTCAGGTGTGTGAAACCTTTCAATTGTTAGTGAATACCTGGGAAATTGTGAATGCCTATTCAGAGTTGGTGGACCCTGTGGATCAGCGTGAACGTTTCATGGAACAGGCAAAAGCCGCCGCGGGTGGAGATGAAGACGCCATGGACATGGACCTCGACTATCTCACTTGCATGGAGCATGGCATGCCTCCGATTTCCGGCTTTGGAATGGGCATAGACCGCATTGTCACCTTGCTCACCGGCCAAGATAACCTAAGAGACGTCGTCCTTTTCCCCTTGCTGAGGCCTTGAGGGGGCGGGCTCCTCCGTAGCAATAGGATTTGAAAAAACGATTGGTGCACCTTCTGGGATACTGGAAATTAGGACATTCTGGATAGAGATATTTGTAATAGTGCGAGCATCATCAATCAAAAGGGCATTCGGGAAAGTTGCGGTTAAAAAATTCACAAAAAATATTGTCAAATTTCTCCGCCTGCCCTCCCCACGTCCTCCTTGATAATAATTCACAATCAAGCTATATAAAGAGCGGAGCTTAGTTTCTAAAAAATTCATGAACAAAATCGCCATTCTCGACTTCGGAAGCCAATATGCGCATCTCATTGCCACACGCATTCGTCGTCTTGGGGTCTACAGTGAAATCCTCAGCACAAAAACTTCAGCCGCAGAACTCGCCTCTTACGCAGGGATCATTCTTTCGGGCGGACCGGCTTCTGTCTACGAAGAGGGGGCTCCTACAGTGGACCCTAAGATTTTTGAACTCGGTAAACCTATTTTAGGGATTTGTTATGGACATCAACTCATCACTCACCTCTTGGGAGGACGGGTGGAGCCAGGTCAAGGAGCGGGAGCTGAATTTGGAAAAGCGGAAATCACAATCAAAAAAACAGAAGGGCTGTTCAGGGATTTCAGTCCAGAGGAAAAAACTCAGGTTTGGATGAGCCATGGAGATCGAGTCACGCAGCTTCCGGAAGGTTTTGAAATACTGGCTTCCTCCACGGACGATCCCTATTCCGCCGTTGGAGATTTAAGGCGCCAATTTTTTGGCCTCCAATTTCACACCGAAGTGGCCCATACCCTCAAGGGAAACGAGATACTGAATAACTTCATCCGCCTTACAGGTATAGAGCACGATTGGAATTTAGGAGATTTTATCGAGAGTTCTTTAGTGGAAATTCGTAAACAAGTGGGTGAGCGCAATGTATTCATGCTCATCAGCGGTGGAGTAGACAGCACGGTGGCCTATGTTCTTTTGGTTAAAGCCTTGGGCCAGGACCGCGTTTATGGCCTCTTCGTAGACACGGGTTTTATGCGAGCGGGAGAGAGAGAGCAGGTAGAGACGGCGCTCAGGTCAGAGGGGATCAATAATTTACACGTGGTGAATGCGAGTGAGAAATTTTTAAAGGCTCTCGCAGGAGTGACGGATCCGGAAGAAAAGCGTGAAATCATTGGGCGGGTTTTCTTAGAAGTCCAAGCGGAAAAAAGCAAAGAACTTCATTTAGATCCACAGCATTGGGTCTTGGGGCAGGGCACCATTTATCCCGATACCATTGAATCAGGAGGCACTCAAAATTCATCTAAAATCAAAACCCATCATAACCGTGTTCCCGAAATCGAAGCGCTCATCCGAGAAGGGCGCGTGATTGAACCTCTCAAAGAGCTCTATAAAGATGAAGTACGTGAGGTGGGAGAAAGACTGGGCTTACCTTCTTCTTTGGTCTGGAGGCATCCCTTCCCCGGGCCGGGATTAGCGGTTCGCATGCTTTGTGCTGAGCAAGAAGATTGGGCCGAAAACCATGAGCAACTTGAGGAAGAAATCAATGCTTTTTTGGCGGAAAAAAAGGCGGAAGGAAAGCTTAAAAACACCCTGCTTGCAAAGACGCTCCCCATCAAGTCCGTAGGAGTACAAGGAGATTTTCGCACCTATCGTCACCCCGTTGCTTTGTTAGGGGAAGCGACTTGGGAGGAACTCGCTTTTTTATCACCGGCACTCACCAATCGTTTTCATGCCCTCAACCGTGTGCTTTACACGCTGGCCCCTTCAAAGATTGAAAAGATCAAACTGGTGCCAGGCACCCTCACTCAAGAGCGCATCCAACGTTTGCAGGTGGCGGATAAACTGGCGATGCTCTGGCTTAAAGAAATCGGTGAAGATCGCAAGGTCTGGCAAATGCCCACCGTACTCGTGCCCATAGAAGTGAATGCATCCCCCGTGGTCACGGACCAAGCCAGTCCTGGACGTGAAGCGTTAGTTCTGCGCCCCATTGTTTCTGAAGAAGCGATGACGGCCCATTTTGCGGAAATATCATGGGATCGACTCCATGAACTCACTCAAAAACTGCTTGAAGACACGAGCCTCTCTGCCCTTTTCTACGACATCACGAATAAGCCCCCCGGAACCATTGAGTGGGAATGAAGCCGTTAGGGTAAGCCGGCTAGACTTAAATGTTTAAATATGTTAAAATAAACAGAAAGTCCGCCGTTCTAAAGTCATGCAAAACAAAAAAACAAAAACCGTTCTCAAGCTCTTTCATTCTCACTCCAAAGATCGATTGGTGGCTTTTAAGAGTTTATCTTCTACTGAACAAATAAAAGTGCTGATGTCTTTGAGTCGGCCGGCTCAGGTCAAGCTTTTGATGCAATTGGAAGAAATAGAAAAGCTGGACCTTTTAGAGCAAATGGATCCCGATAAAGCCACGCACATCCTGCGTTTTTTTAGCAAAAAAGAGCAGGCGCGTATTTTAAGCCAGCTTTCCGAAAGAGTAAGGCGTGTCGTTGAAATCTTATTGGAATTTGACCCCAATACGGCGGCGGGGGTGATGAATTTGAATTATGTGCAAATCCAAAAAGAGGCCACCATAGCAGAGGCGATCAAAGCCTTTAAACATCATGAGCAAAAGCATGGACGTACCCCTATATTGGTGGTGATGTCCGATAGAAAAATCAAAGGATATCTGCCTGCCTATCAACTGGGCTGTGTCTCAAAAGAGGAAAGCGTGGCTCACTATACTCGCCCTTTGATCCAGATTCCTCATCATGCGAAGCGGAAAGAAATTTTAGATTTATTTCGTGCTCACCCTCATGAAAAAATGGCTGTTTTGGGCGAAAAAGGGACCATGATCGGCATCATTTATGCCGATGACGTCTTACGCCTACTCCACGAAAAAGAATCGGAATCTTTATATGATTTTGCCGGAGTCAGTCAGGAAGAGAGTGTTTTAGACCCCGTGAGTTACAAGATCAAATCTCGCTACAAGTGGCTGGTGATCAACTTAGGAACGTGTTTTTTAGCCGCTATGACGGTCAGTTTGTTTGAAGAAACCATCGCTCAATTTGTACTCTTAGCCGTGTATATGCCTATTGTGGCGGGGATGGGAGGGAACGCCGCTACTCAAACTCTGGCGGTACTGGTGCGAGGGATTGCCCTAAGGCAAATCACGCTCAAAACCGCATGGCCTACCTTAAGAAATGAATGGCTGGCGGCTCTAAGTAACGGTTTACTCAACGGACTCATTGTGGCCCTCATTATTATTGCGGTGAATAAAGATTTTAGGATGGCCTTGGTCTTGGCTTTGGCGATGGTGATCAATCTATCGGTAGCCGCCATTTTCGGCACGCTGATCCCCCTCATCATGCAAAAAGCAGGAAAAGACCCCGCCACATCAGCCACCGTATTCATTACCACGGCAACGGACGTGCTTGGATTCATGGCTTTTTTGGGATTAGCCACTCTTATTCTTGTATAGCAAATGTTCCATTTAGCGCTTTTCATCCTCGGCCTCGTACTCGTTTTTAACAGCGCAAATTCAGCTTTAAAATACTCTTCCAAAATCGCTCTTGATTTAGGGCTTTCTAAAGGAACGGTGGGCTTTTTATTGATTGCCTTTATTTCAGTGCTGCCCGAAACATTTATTTCTGCACTAGCTTCCTTGAGAGGAGATGCCTCCATGGGCCTGGGGACTTTATTTGGCTCGAATGTGGCGGATCTCACGATCGTCTGTGCCATTGTTTCTTTTGTGGCTGGACGAAACATAAAAGTACAAAGCTACATCATCAAAGAATCGTGGCTATATTTGCTCCTTTTGGGGAGCGCCTTTTTAATGGGGATGGATTACTCGTACACTCGCCTGGAAGGAGTGCTGCTCATTGTGGGAGGAGTGTTTTTTCATATTCATTTGCTCAAAAAAACAAAGCCCAGTCGTTACCCTCTTCATGTTAAATTCTCTCCAGTTAATCTTTTGGCCCTCATCCTGAGCATGGCTATCCTGCTTTTAGGCGCCCATTTCACCGTGCAGTCGGCGGTAGACATCGCTGAATTATTAAATGTAAAATCCGCCCTTATTGGGATGTTTATGATTGCCCTGGGCACCACGCTCCCCGAGCTCTTTTTTGCAATCAAGGCCGTTCGGAACAAAGAAGACAGTTTGGCCTTAGGAGACATTTTGGGGACGGTACTCACGGATGGAACGATTGTGGTGGGGATTATGGCGCTCATTCGCCCCTTCTCTTTCGATGCACGAATTGTCTACAGCACAGGGAGCATCATGGTGATTTCAGCCGCTATTCTTTTTTATCTCATGAAAACGGGGAAGGCGCTCAGTCAAAAAGAAGCGCTTCTTTTAGTGGGAATTTATGCCCTTTTTGTATGGATTGAGTGGAACTTGCAGATTTAAAAAAGGAGAGACCACTCTTTCTCCCCTTTTTCATACCCGCTAAGCTCAAAGCTCTGATTCTTTACTGAAGCAAAAGCCAAAGTAAAGGTTGTAGAGCTAAAAGCCCAAACAGTAAACCAATATATATATTTTTGTTCAAACGTTCAGATTTCAGCTCTTGTTCGATGATTTGTAGAGTCTCTTCTTGGCGGCGAACCTTCCCTTGAATAATGTGGTCTTGTTGGCGCAAAGCCTCTTCTTTCTCATGGTATTCCAGCAAAGGCACCGAGTGCTTGAGTTGTGCTTCGATTTGACCTAAACGATAGTTCGCCGCTTCTAATTTATTGTGGTACTCCCGAACTTCGCGACGAGAAAGGTCATAGAGTTCTTCAAAGACTTTTTCACGCTCGCTTCTTGCACCAGTCGTTTTTGCCACAGGAGCCACAGCCACAGGATTTTCCTCAACGATGCCTGTTTCAGCATCAAAAATAGTGGCATTCGCGCGCGCAGAAACACTGTCGATATGACGGTGAGCACGGCCCTCCATTTCCGGAGAAGCTCCATGCATATTCTGAAAATGACTGACCTTTAAATTGGCCACTTCTTCTTCCGAGAGCAAAATAGTTCCCCCTTTTTTTCGAGCCGTTAGTTTTTTGGAGCGAATATAGCGGTCTAAAGTGCGAGTGGAAATAGCAAGAAGGTCCGCAGCGTCCTTGCGAGACAGAGTGAATTTTGGAGCAGTTAAGGTCATAGTGGCGTGGCGTAAATTGTCTAAATCCAATCTATCACTGGGTGTCCACTTTGACTACATCAATGCATTACAGAACCCTTGCGTAGATAAAAAATTAATGCCATAACGGAACTTTTTAGGAAGAAGGGACTTGCAGAAATGGCCTCAAGTCCCTAGGCTGTAAATAATAAGTTCATTCTTGAAGTGCTCATGTTTAAAACGGCTCAAAAAACAGCACGTCTACTCATCCTCCTCAGCACTCTTCTTTTCACAGGCTTTTTTTGTGGAATGGTCTACTTTATTTTTGGCCTTCATCGAGAAGTGCCCGTTCCTTTTAAGGTCGCTTTTTGGATGGAACACGATTTCAGCACGGGCGTAAAAAGCGTCGCTACAGAGCTCACAACGACGCTCTCAGAATTTGAACAATCACCGTTCAGTCCGGATCTTTTTATTCATGCCGGCCCTCTCAACTCAGATGGAAGTCTACCTGGAGATCTCAAGGTCCCTCAGAATCTAGGGGATCTTCATGAGGGCACCATTTATGCTTGGTTGGGGCAAATTCGCAGTAAAATCGACCTCGAGAATCCCACTGTTCGTGCAGGCATTGTAGACAGTGCGGGAGTCCTGTTAAAGGAGGGCTTTGAAGGAATCCATTTGGACATAGAGCCCATCCCTCGCGACGACACGGCCTTCATTACGCTGTTGCAAGAATTAAGGCTCCGTTATCCCGATACTTTGATTTCGGTGGCCATGGATGAATGGCAGCCCCATGGATTGAGTCAGTGGGTGGCCAATCTTTATGGAGTCGCCATCGAAAGTTACTGGTCTACCGAGCAAGTCGAGAGCGTGCTCCCGTACATCGATCAATTGGTCGTGATGACCTATGACACGGGCTTCAACGACGAGCGTGTCTATGAATGGTGGGTGGAACAACAAAGCATTGCCCTGAGCCAAATCATGGAGGGAACGGAGGTGGAACTCCTGCTTGGAATTCCCACGTACAGCCAGGGTGTTCGATTCAATCCCGATGCCGAAAACATCAGCTCCGGGCTCACGGGATATTTGCGTGGAGTCACCAATGTCCGTAGTGTTACGGAAGTGATCGGAGGAGTAGCCATCTACCCTTATTGGGAAACCTCCGATGAAGAATGGAAAATCCTTAAAAACATGATTCATGAAATTGACTTTCAAAAATGACACGTCGGTAAAAATCCCCAAGCTCTTGTTCACAAAACTGTTAAAAGATTTGCCCAAGCTGCTTCCCTCTCTTACACAAACAGAAGTGGAATTGTGGCTCACCACGAACGAGAATATTCAGGCTCTCAATAAAAGCTATCGTAATAAAGATCGCCCTACGGATGTGCTGTCGTTTGGCCTGGAGGATCCGGTGAGTTTAGGACAACTGGTCATTTCGGTGGAGCGAGCCGAAGAACAAGCAAAAGAAATCGGGCAATCTTTAGAGGAAGAGCTACGATTTTTGTTTGCCCATGGGCTTTTGCATTTGTGTGGCTACGATCACGAGGATCCTGAAGAAGAAACGGTGATGTTGGCTAAAACCTATCAACTCTTGGGAAGGTAGAATAGGAGTGGTGCACTCGAGAGGACTTGAACCTCCACCCGCGTGAGCGGACATGCTCCTGAAGCATGCGCGCCACGAGTGCATAGCACGCGCGATTCTAGCTTAGGGCGGAAGGCAAGGCAATGAATCTTAACGTGCTAAAAACAGCTAGCGGTCTTCTTAGTAGGCCACACTCACGGCTTTGCAATCAGGATGAGGTCGGTCATCATAAAAAGCGCCTGTCGTGATCGTGAGGCCGGAGATAGGCGAAGAGGGATCTCCGGAATCCAGCCCCGAATCAGTAGGAGCAGGATCAGCCTCTCCCTCTCCCCAAGAGCCATGTGAAGGAAAGCAGGCGATTTCGACAAAGATTCCTTCCGAGCGATCCAGCCGCCGCCCAGATTCTAGCAGTTCATCAGCAGTAAAAGGGATATGAACCCGAAGTCCAGGACTAGGGGGTTCTCCACAGTGCACATATTGCAAAGTAAGATCCACGCGGCCCCAATCCGCTCCATTTGTGAGGCTTTTTTCATAAGGATCTGCTTTCTCACCATGTGTCCAGATACGGTCAAAATAAAGGGGCGACCCATCGATCTCGTCTGTTATGGATTTAGCGACAATGT
>CAZHKJ010000022.1:10362-15074 GCA_964533115.1 uncultured Candidatus Peribacteria bacterium
ATCACATTCCTGGATCTCCAGAAGCTCTACATCAGGGCTATCTGCCCCTGGGCCCTGAACCAATTCCACCTGCGCGCGAAGACTCGTGTGCACGTCGAAAATTGCTGGCTCATGGCAGGCGGCGGTAGTAGCAAGCCCTAATCCAAGAGCTAAGTGATGTGGGAAACGAGTAAGGGACATAGTTAAAGTTGTTCGTTTAAGGTCGTAAGTATGATACGTGCTTTTTCTCTTGCGTCCATCTCTGGAGGGAGTCCAAAAGCCTCAAAAACCTTGCTAAGATCAATGTTTCCGTAAGCATAGCCAGAGTCAGCAAAGTGAAAGTCGATTGGGTCACGGTATTGAGCTGCGCGGTCCTTCCAAAGGGCAGGTTTTGCTGAGGAAGCAATATCTCCTGTTGCAGAATGAGTTACATCCTCTTCATACAAGCGCATTTCACGTAAGAATTCCCGTGGATTTATTTGAAGTATACCTGCTGCTGCGCCCCCACTGCGGAAATCGCCGTCTGCATTAACATTGACCACTTGACCATTGCCGTGAATGCTTACAGCTAAACGCTTACCTGTTGGAGTTGTAATGCAAGTTTTTGTTCCAGATGGCCCCCACCCTGAATAAGAGTATGTGCTTCTAAGTTTAGCATCTAACGCGTCTAATAGAGAAGCAATAGTATGTTCTTCAGGGAGCGACTCTGTTGCATCTATTTGACGGAGCGTTGCATCGGAAAAATGCTGTGTAACCGCAGCTACTTCTTGATTGGGGTCAGAAGGCTTGCGAGTAGGTTCACCCTGGGCGGCACAGGCAGATAGTATTGCAGCTCCTAGAAAGCTTAATCTGGAAGACATATGCGCAGGTGATAAATAGACGAGGCTAGAATTAAAACATATAAAGCTCAGTACGTCAATAAAGTCCACGTCTAGAATTCGTCTATTTGAAGTGCTGCATGATTTTCAAGGATGTCTTTTTCTTTGCTTAAAAATTCAGCACTTTTTGGGTCTACGGCTTTGTTTTCTTTATCCAGCCATAAAGCCAAGCCTTTTGGCGAGAAGTAAAAGCTTTCTTTCTCAACTCTTGTTTGAGTGCTATCGAATTGTTCTGAGAAAATATGAGCATTGTAGGCATAGTATTTATTAGAAACAAAAAATAAATCCCCCTCTTTGTAATAATATTCTTCCATCCATTTACCTATTTCGCCATAATTGACGGCTCTAATTTTCTTGAGCTCTTCTTGATCGTAGTAATACAGCGCCTTTCCTCCTTCAGCAGAATGATAAAGAGAGGGTTTCTCTAAAAAGCTATATCCGCTCAACTGAGAATCAATGGCTGAAAAATCATCTTGCAGTTGTTCTATGTTCACTGTTCCCACCCCGCATCCAGTCAAACTGGTGAACAGGGAGAGTAAAAAGAAGATGGTTTTCATGATCTTGATAAAAATACCAATTCAAAGCAATTGCATCACAAAGCGCCGGCAATGTAAAGATAGTGGTAGTGATGGACGGACTCCCCTCGAACTTTTTTATGAAAACTTCTTTGGTGAGCTGGAACTAATCAAGGAACTGAACTCAGAGCTGAAAAGATTCAAAGCAGTCAACTTCATTAGAAAGCCAAAATCAGACCTGATTATCAAGCTCTGAAGACTAAACTGGTTTCACTCGAAATACTGGAATATTAAGACAGGACTAGCACTCGTGTAGAGAGTTTGCTAAACTTAGAATACATTTTACATAAAGCCATGAGTGATCAAAACTTAGCTAAAATTGCCCAAAGAGGGCAGCAGATGAAAAACTCTCCTTCCCCACGTTCAGAAAGAGCCTCATTGAGGACTGGTGAAGTGGTCCGCAACCGTCAGGGTGACGTTATCAGATTGAGCGAGTAAACGACGAGTACGGATCTGCCGAAGAAACCCCAAAATTTCTAGGTACTATCCATTCTACTTCTATCCCCTGCTTCGAGAGATTTGATTTGAGTGCTGTGAATTTATCAAGCCTCTTTCCAGTTGGTTCTTCAGTGCAACCCAAGAACATAATATCGGGGGCAATTTTCAGGGCTAATTTTTCAATATCCTCAAAAACTTCATCTTTATAACCCTTCTCTGAGCTTTTCACTTCCCCAATGAAGAACTTTCCGTTCCCCATACCAGTGAAATCCACTTCAGCTAAGGGGTTCTTGCTTTTGGTAGTAAATAGCTCACAGCTTGGTATGCAACCGAAGTATTGACCGGCGAAGTGCATTCTGAGTGTGTGGAGAATAAGTAGTGTTGGGATGCAACCCGAGTTATAAATTGCCTGTCTTATAGATTCATTCAAACGATAATGCCACCCTACTTCTGCATTAATTCGAACTGTCTTTCCACAAGCAGGACAATCTTTTTTTAAGCTGACCTCATTTACAGGTATCCAGTGTACAGAATTACAACTTTGACATCTTAAGCGTACACCCATGATGAGGACACGGCGTTCTAGTAAGTCATCGATTTGAGATCTCAATTCTTTTTTGACTTCCGCGTTAAAATTCAAATTCTGTTTCGTAGTCGTATTGTGCTCGACCATTTCCTTCTTCCCTATCTTCAGAAGTGTTGCCCAATCTATGTCATGTGCTGTAGATACTGCTCCCTCAAGCCTACGAGATAGTAAGTTACAAAAGTACTCTTTTGATTCTTCATCTGTTAGATGCTTTTTGGTTAAAGTTTTGTCCAAAAGCGGTCTTATCTGTTTAGAGCGATCTCCCTTGTTTTTCCCAGAGAGGACAGTAAAAACATTGGTCCAGAATTTACTTGTAAAGTATCTACCAGCTTCGTTAAGCCCTCCGAATAATTCGATAATCGTTTGCAACAAGATGCCCTCTTGAGAAGGTTCAGTAAAATGAAAGTGTGATCTCTTCTTCAGGGAAAATCTAAGATCATTTTCTGGATATCTAAAAGATGGGGTCAAATAGCGACTCAGAGCATCAGATAATGATGAGAAGTTAAAAGAAATTAGATTGTTATCTGATCGAGAGAGGAAATTATTAGAATCCATGACTAGGGAGAAGCTACCTTCAGAATTCACCCTGAAAGGTTTGTCATTGAAGATTTGTCCAAAAAATGGACTCCGTTGTGGTAACGAAATGGCGGAATTCTCATTATTTCTTTTAATCAAAAGATCTACTACCCACAATCCGACAGGCCTAAATTCCATTTGAAAGTTCGTTTCTGGCAACAAAATGCTCTCCTTGGGAGAGTAACATTTGTACACTTCAGTACTCAAATTGTAATTTATCGAACTTCTTAAAAGTGGTATGCTGCTATTTCCATCAGGTCCATTTTCCACCCAAGGACGATTTGGTATCCCCGAAGTGAGGTTTGAGGTCAAATTATCTAAATCGGTTTGGGCTACGGATTGGCTCAAAACCCGAATACTATCCTCCTGACTTGTGCCACTAATCTGATGGAGGCGATTTAAAAGTGAAGAGAGACCAGTTAGAAACGATGTGTCTTTCGAATATTCCTTGGGTATCCAAAAGCCAGAAAAACAGTTACGAAGGTAAGGAGATAAACTGAATGTATGTAGCCAGTAGTCGACTAAATCTTCAGCTTTACTACCAACAAATACAGAGAATTTATTATTGCGGTTCACAGGTTCAAAATTTGGAGTGAACTTTAAATATCCTGATATTTGATTCAAAAAGAATGGGTGTCTACCAAATACAGAAATCTCTCCTATCGCATTGATGAAATCTTGTTTTGAACGAATCTTAAAAGTCCGATGCTTAATCGAGGAAAGTAAGCTATCAATGAAGGTAATAGGCTCATAAATCCCAAAGTTGACAGAGATGAATTCTTCTAGCGCACTTCCTCTGCATTCACTCGTATCAAATAAAATTAGTTCAGATGTACGGAAAAGATGATGAGACAAATCATCAATTATCTTTTGAGTCGGGTAAATCGGAATCGGCTCTATCCCCTTCCAATCGAACCCAAAGCCAAGCCTATCACGTTTTAATAGTTCAAAAAAAATAGGAGAAGAAATTCGGTCTAGAATCTTGATGACAGTTTTTGTAGGTTTAAATTTACAAACAATAGCGTCGGGATCATATGTTTTGATAAATTGGATCTGAGCATCGTCTAATGTTTGACCCTTAATTAGGAGCATAGGATTATTTCTGCCTCCCCACTTTGTAAGATTGGACTTGATCAGTTTGATGAGATCTTTTTTTGAAATCTTCTCATTGAGGAGGTAAAGAACTTTTAAGGGTCGCCTCCTAACAAAAATCGAAAAAGGATCCAAATTATCATCCATACCAAGCGATATTATACAGAAGGGACTCTACTTGAAATGAGATCTAAGTAACAGAAGAAAATGCCAACCAGCTCCCTGTCGTAATGGACGATAACCCTTATTCGATCATTTTTTCGCGGATCATATCAATCACGGTTTGCTTGTCTGGGCCTTTGAGTGCGACTTTGTAGCTCCGTTTATCTTTAGTGTTCACTTCTAAATTGATAAGCCCACTTTCAACCGAGGAGATTTCTTTAAGTGGAATAGTGACTTCTTTGGCAAGAAGGCTGGGTTTTAGAGTTATGTACTTGTCATAGATGCATACACGCGCACCCATATTTTTTGCAGTAAATTTTGCTTCCATAGGATTAATTTAGGGATTATCTCGAGTCCAAAAGTCTCTGGATATGCGCACTATATCCCAATTCGGGATATTCCAAAACAGGATTTAGCATAAATCCT
>CAZHKJ010000023.1:0-14909 GCA_964533115.1 uncultured Candidatus Peribacteria bacterium
TCAAAGAGGAGCCCGAGAGCTCCAGCGACATCACAGTCATTCTCCATTTTTGCACGAAAAAGATTCAAAAAGTCGTCATCTACGAGCGAGTCGGCAGAATCCGTACGGTCTAAGTGTTTCAAATAAAATTCATCCAGTCCACGAAGAGACTGCCTCGCCTGGTCCAGGGCTTCGGTAGAATACTCGATGGGAGAGCGGTAGTGGGTGCTGAGCAAAAAGAATCGAACGACCCGAGGATCATAACGTTTAAAAATGTCTTTAAGAGTGAAAAAATTCCCAAGGGATTTACTCATTTTCTCTTCATTCACTGTGATGTAGCCGTTGTGCATCCATAGATCGGCAAGGCGGCTTTCATTGGCCTTTTCACTTTGAGCCAGCTCACATTCATGGTGAGGAAATTTCAAATCCAAACCCCCTCCATGAATATCAAAATGCGCTCCGAGTAGACTGGAACTCATGGCACTGCACTCAATGTGCCAACCCGGGCGTCCATCTCCCCAAGGGCTTTCCCAAAAGGGCTCCCCCTCTTTTTTGAATTTCCAGAGGACAAAATCTTGGGGATTGCGTTTATCGCTTCGTTCTTCGACTCGAGCCCCCGCATTGAGAGCGCTGAGTTTTTGGTGAGAAAGCTTTCCGTAGTCCGGAAAAGAGCGGATGTCAAAATAAACTCCGTCAGAAAGCACATAGCTGGCTCCCTTTTTTTCTAAATTTTGGATCAAAGCAATCATCTGAGGAACATACTCTGTAGCTCGTGGGTTGTGAGTGGGAGCTAAAACGCCCAAGGCTTCATAATCAGCTTTATATTCGGGAATGATTTTTTCCGCTAAATCAGCCACCGTAATGCCTTCTTTTTCGGCTCGTTCGATCATCTTGTCATCAATATCCGTTGTATTGAAGGCGAAAATAACTCGGTAGCCACTCCATTCCAAAAAACGTCGAATCAAATCAAAAGCCACCGCACTTCGTCCATGCCCTAAATGCGCAAAATCATAGACGGTGGGTCCGCATACATACATACGAACTTCTTCTTCAATCGACTTCTCGAACGGGATTTTCTCTCCCTTTAAGCTGTCATAAAAAAGAATCATAAATAAAGATTGATAAAGGTACGTATAAAATTAAGACAGAGCACAAGGATCAAGGGGGAAAAATCAAAAAGCCCAAAACGGGGGAGCAGTTCACGAATCGGTTTTAACAAGGGCTCCGTACATTGAATTAAAAATTTTATCAAAACGCCCTCATCGTGCACCATCCAAGAAAGCACAACCCTGAGGAAAATAAGGGTAATAAAGAGATCTACTAAAATGTTGAGAGTCTGTTGGAGGAAAACCATAAATAAAGGCCCCTGAATTCTATCGTATCTGCATCACTCAATCAATCGGAGCGGTAATTAAAATGGACGAGCGCGAGCGCGTTTTCGAAGTAAAACATAAGCCATGGAGCCCAAAGAGCTGAGAATAAACAGAGCGTTGGTAGCGGGGCCGGTTTCAGGATTCTCTTTCACTGTATCCATGATGTTGGTGCTCACAGGATAAGGGGGAGGAGTCGAGATAGTGCTGCCGGTAGAGGCTTTAGGGGTGCCGAGCACGGCCTGGCTCAAAGGGCCTTCTTTGCCCTCAATATCCACGGCTGTTACCGCAAAATAATAAGATTGGCCTCCTTCAAGATCAGGGATGGTCCAATTGCTGGACGCATCGGTGGTTTCAGAAACCGCAAATAAGGATTCTGAAGAAGGTCCGTAGTAAACACGATAGTAAGCAATGCTCAAGGCACTTTCAGGGCTTTCCCAACTCAAGGCCACTTTCTCCTCATTTCCTGTTGCAATCAAGCCAACCACTTTTCCAATCTGGCTTTCGGAGCTATTGCTCGTATCGCTAGTGTTTGGAGTTTCAGGGGAGTCAGTGCTTTCTTCGTCACTAACCGTGAGAGTGAGTTCATCTCGATATTCCACTTCATTTCCAAGGCTATCAGACAAAAAGACATCTAAGCTGTAGTCGCCTTCCGTTTCCGGCATCACCAGAGTCGCTTGATATTTCCCCGGGGTTGCCGTTTCTTCCAAGGCATTGACCTCTTCTTGAAAAATCAGAGTTGAGTCTTCTAAGTCAGCTTCACTCAAAACCGTAACCACAACGGAGCTTCCCGTTTGTATATTCGTTTTTGGATCAACCGTGATCGAAACCAAAGAAGGGGGAGTGGTGTCGATGGTGACGACTTCGGAGTCGGAACTTTCGATGAGACTTCCATCGTCTTCCTGAATTTCAACAAAAACGGTATACACTCCATCCGACAGATCTTCGAGTGAATAGCTAAAACTATTGTCATACTCAATGTCGGTTTCACCTGCTTCTTCTCCATTCAAGAAAACAACAGCGGTGTAGCCGTATTCGGCTTCTCCTTGGACTTGCACCGAAGACTCAGAATAACTCCCCGTTGCAGGGCTGCTTAAGCTGAAATCCCCTTCTCGTTCAAAATCCGTGGTTTCAAAATCATTATCGTAAGAAGTAGAAGCATCTTCATCGGGGACCACCGTGGTATCTTCCTCTCCATTCACTTGAATATCATCCAAGTCCACCACTGTTAGAGTTTGTTCCCCTAAAGTGACAAATTTAACTCCAAGACTAAAGGTATGTTCCCCCTGATCTTCAGCTAAAAAAGTATAATCGTTAGGGAGGCTAGCTTGGCTGTCGGACGAGGAAAAGCGAATAGTCCCCGTATAGTCGAGCACAGTAAAGCCCTCTTCATCAATGGCTTTAACCGTTACCGATTGTTCCAGACCGGATTCCGTTTCATTGTCGAGGCCCGTGATTAAGAAAGAGTCCACAGGGCCACTCTCAGCTAAACGAACATCCTCCTCAATCGCTGCGCCACCTACAAGGGCAATGGAAGTGGGAGCTAAAATATTTTGCCCAAGGGTCAAATCAAAAAAAGAAAGATTCACCCGTCCGTCGCCCGCTCCCATCAGCGTAAAATTCATTTGACCTTCTTCATCGGTCACGAATTCTGAGCTAAAAACCTCTACAGCTTCTGAGCTGGGCTCTACGCTCAAACGATGCCCCGTTACAGGGTTTTCAAAAGCATCCATAAGCTGTACACTCATTTGAATATCTTGATTAGGCTTGAGAACGCTGGAACTAAAAGAAACTTTTGAATGGCTTAAATCGGGTTCAGCGGGGAGCACCTCAAAGCTGGACTTCAAAGCAGAGGAGGAGTGACGTTTGTAATAAGCGGAAAGTTCATAAGAGCCCGATTGTTCAAGATCCTTAGGGTCAAAACGATAGTGGATTTGCCCATCTTCATCCACCTCAATAGGGACGGAATTCAGGAGTCCATCAGGACCCGTCCATTCCAAGATAAGGCTGGAATTAGGTTCTGCTTGAAGGCTCAGTTCCGCATCGGTGCCCGCAATCACCTCCTCGAGTTTACTCAATCGAATGTCATCGGGTCGACTTAAGCTTTTAAGTCCGAACAAAGCAAAAACCCCAAAAGCGACGAGGACAACCCGAAGTCCATAGACTCGAAATGAGGAGAATTCTGCCATACGTATTTTTAAATCTTATAATTATAGCAAAAAATCAAGAATTCCTCAAGAGCCAAGCGAAGGGGCTGTCCATTCTGTGTTTTTTTCATTCACGACTGGCGTTTTTGGAGTGTGCTTCAATACGATGAGGGTCATATCATCAAGTTGAATTTGCCCCTGCATAAAACGCCCAACGTCCACCGCAATTTTTTGAAAGAGTTCTTCGGGAACCGTCTCTTCGGTCGTCTGACTTTGGATCAAGGTGGTGAGCCGCTTCAGATCATACGTTTCTCCGGCCATGTTTTTAGCTTCTACGATTCCATCCGAGTAAAGCACTACAAAATCATTTTCTTCCAAAATCAAAGTTTGTTCTTGGACCAATTTTGTATTGTCTGCAATCATCCCCACACCGATTCCTCCTGATTTTAGAGTTTCAATTTGGCCTTGGCGAGTTTTGAAATGAATAAGATATTCATGTCCCGCTCCAGCCCACTGAAGAGCATGTTTTTCCGGAATCCACTCTAGTAGGATCATGGTCATGAACATGGTCGGTTTAAGATGAGGCTTAAGATAGCGGTTCAAGGAAATAAGGATGTCTGTAAGACTGTCTTTAAGATCAATAAAGGTTTCTAAAAGAGCATCCACCATCACCATCACAATTCCAGCGGGTATGCCATGCCCGGTAGAGTCACCAATGTAAAGAAAATAGCGGGAGTCTTTTTTGTAAAAATCAAAAGTATCTCCACCAATTTCGGAAGCCGGGCGCGTTTTGGCTGAAATACAAAGCCCGGGAATTTCAGGGGCCTCTGTGGGGATTAAAAGCCGTTGGATATCTTGAGCGGAATCCAATTCCTTTCGGATACGTTGATGAACTTTAACTTCTCCTGAGATGTTTTCCAAACTACGAGTGACTTCATTAAAAAAATGAGCAAGCACCCCAATTTCATTTTGCTTGTCCGTCATCACATGACGATAGGGACGGCCCGTCAATAAAGCTTTCATTTCCCGAATAATTTTAGTCAGCGGTGAAAAAATCACGGAAAAACTCACCAAAAGGGTCAGCACCAAAAACAAAAGAACACCTACAAAAAGCGAATGCTCAGCTTCCCAATAAGCAAAGGGAGTGAGCACATAAACGGAAAAAGCGCTAAATAAAGCCAAAAAAACGAGGAGTAACGCGTAATAAACGAAAAGATGGCGGCGGAGAAAAAGCATCATGAGATATTATAAGGAGTGGGAATCCTTATAATCAAGTAAGTTTTGAATTTGATGAGCTTCATGATGGGCAGATATTTTAATATAGAGCACATGTAAATGCTTTAAGGTATGACGACTTAAGGTCGATAGTTTTTTACCGATATGAGGAGAAAGCAGGCCATGAATAGCATCGGAAACATGAGAATGAAAAGCTTGACGGACCACCTGTTCAAATCGAGCCGGAAGATTGGCAAGAACGGCATTCATTTCTTCGAACCATTCATGTTGAGGGTCTAAGAAAGAGTGCAGTAAATGAGGGATTGCACTTTCATCCTCCATTTGAGCGAGAGCCAGTACAGCGGCTTTATGAAGCTCGGGATCGGTGCTCTTTAAATGCTTCATCAGAGCGGGCCGGAAGGAAAGATCAGAGACTTCTCCACAGGCATCCATCCCACTCAGGAGAACAGCCTTTTTGGGACTTTCAAGCATCTGTTTTAAATGATGGACAAGGGTGGGACGAAGATCTTTATAGCCCCATAACGCAATCAATGTAGCCGCTTTAATGGCAGGATCTTTATCCTCCAAACTGGGGGTCAAATAATGCTTCAAATTGGGGTCATGGAATAAGCGAAGCATTCTGATGAGTTTAGCCTTGGACGGACCTTCTTTCTCTTTGATAGAGCGTAAAACAAGTTCTATAAAACGCTGAGGATTCATTTTAAACAAATTCGAAACGATGATTTCTCTTGTACGTTCATCTCTTTCTTTAAATAGTCGCTCTTCCAGGGCATGAATCACACGATAATGTGAAAAAGCATGATCCAATTTCTTAGAATCTAAATGAGAAAAAGGGTTTAAAGCTTGAGCAGTGGCAAAACGGAGTCGCTGACTAGGATCAGAAAGGAGCTCAATCAAAGATTCCACCGAATTTAAATCTTCACGAAGGGCAATGGTACGTAAAATACTTTCCCTTAAAACCAAGGGCTCTTGGGGTCTTTTGAGAATTTTTTGCAAGGAAGAAGGGAATCGACTATGGCCTTTTTGCCCTAAAATTTCTACGGCATTGAGGCGAGTTCCAAGGTCATTCTTATGACTTAAATTATGCTCACACATTTCGGTGTAAAGTTTGGAAAGACGAAGGAGGGTAAAAAACATGAAAGCCGAAAATCCAATAATGGCAAGATTGAGCGCCAATGTTTCCGCGGGGCCATTCATAAAATAAGCCAAAACCATCATGGTACTGGTTCCAAGGATGGCTCCAAAAGGCTTCATTAAGCCTTGCATCACTTCTTTCACGTCGTCACGGAGTTCATGAGGGATCACATAGTACGAAGAATCGTAACCATTTTTATATAAGATATTGGTGAATTCAAAGCCTCCTTTGACCAAAGCCGTAGTTGCAAAATTATAGTTTAAAGTCATCCCGAGCACATTGAGAATAAGGACGAGAGGATGAAGCATCATGCTCCAAATCACTCCCAAAGAAGTTAAAATTCGACTGGCGGCCACCAGTTGAATGGCTAAAGCGGCCGAGTAAAAGACAATATGTAAAGTCCCAATCTTTCCCACAAGGTTTGCCTCGTAGTCTCCTCCTTCAGAGCTGGCCACCAACTCCTGCAGCGCTTTGGTGTACTGAAATTCAACGATGTTCATAGCGGCCCAGTGCAAGAGCACAACTAAAATCAATCCTCTTAAAAAAGGCACTTTTCGAATGGATTTTAAACTGCTTAAAAGACTTCGAGAGGAGTGAGGTGTATCGGTTTCCAGATGAGGGACTTCCATAGTCCGCGGATTGAATTTGAGTACAATCGGCAGGATACAAAGCAAAAGCAAGACCCAAATCACCACAAATTTATAAGCGGGCACTTCGTGGGCGAGTGTACTGAGCAAAATACCCGCAACGATTCCACCTAGAGTTTCAGCCGATTCAATCACTGGGAAGGTTCGTTGACTTTCTAAGGGGGTAAAAAGATCTTCGTTAAAGAGGGAAATTAAAATATTGAGCTGCGTGACGAAAACCGCTTGAGCAATCATGAACAGAATAAAAAAAACCAGGTTTTGATCCCCCAAAAAGGCCACTGAAGTCACTAAAAAAGCGGCCGCATAAAGCACCGTGTAACTGATAAGAAGTTCACGTTTCACCCGTTGGACTAAGGGTCGATATAAAAAAGTGCCCAGCATTACTAAAAGAGCATTCACCAAAAAGAAAACAGGCAGGAGTTGTATGCCCACCACACTTAAAAAGCTGGCCAGAAGAATAGTGGAACCAATAATAAAACCAACCCGAGTCAAAAAAATCATCAACCATCCCACCACAATACGAGCATATTCATGCCGATGGATATTGAGAACTTTGGAAATAAAGTCAGACATGGGAGGAGAAGAAAATCTTGAGAGTAAAAGAGGCTCCAGGGCTTCAATCGATTAGATTATTATAACACAAAAAATAGGACTTGAAAAGATTCCTAGGCGTCTAAATTTTGATACACTGGAAAAAATGTCTACATCTTCCATCTTCCGGTCTGCTTCTTTAGGAGCCTTTCTTCTCGCAAGCTCTTCCTTATTGAGCCGATTTTTAGGATTGGCTCGAGATGCGCTTTTCTCGGCTCTGTTCGGGGTAGGCAATCAAGAAGGCATCTACGCGGTGGATGCTTACTATTTAGCGTTTAAAATCCCCGATTTTATTTATACGCTTCTGATCTTCGGAGCCTTATCCGCAGCCTTCATCCCTCTTTACACGGATTTGCGACTCAAAAAAGATCAAGAGGAAGCTTCTCGTTTTACCAGTCAAGTCTTGAGAAAAGTACTGTTCCTATTACTGTTTACAAGCAGTGTTTCTTGGCTTTTAGCCCCATGGATACTGCCTCTTTTAGCTCCCGGTTTTCCACCCGAGCTCCAAACTCTAGCCATAGATTTGACCCGCATCATGCTGCTGTCCCCTCTCTTTTTGGGGCTCAGTAGTTTGTTCCAAGGGATCGAAAATGCGCATAAATCTTTTTGGGGCATCTCACTGGCCCCTCTGGTCTACAATACAGCTCTCATTGCCGTAGCCTACTTTTGGGGCAATGATTATGGGGTTTATGCGCTTGCTTGGGGAGTGGCATTGGGAGCTTTCCTCCATTTTTTAGTGCAAATTCCTGGAATACGTCATACCCCTTTTCGTTGGTCATGGAAGCCCCCCGAAGAGGCAAAGGCATGGAAAGATTTTATTAAGATGGCCGTGCCCAGAATAGTGGGCAGTTCAGCTTTGCAAATCTCTATTATAGCGGATGCTTTTTTGACCACCTTTCTCCCCTTAGGAAGCTTGGCGATCTATACTTATGCTTTCAATTTACAAAGTTTACCCTATGGAGTGGTGGCGGTCGCTATTTCCACCGCAGTTTTTACCACTCTATCGGAGCAAAATGAAGATCCAAAAGCCTTCGTCCAAACCTTAAAAGAGAGTTTAAACACGATTCTTTTTTGGGTCTTGCCCGCCGTGCTCGGCTTATATCTTCTCAGGGAACCCATTATTCATTTGATTTTGGAAAGAGGAGCATTTGAGCCTCAGGATACTGTGGCAACGGCGCAAATGCTGAGTATTTTTGTATGGGCGGCACTTCCACAAAGCCTCATTCCCCTCTTTTCTCGTGCCTTTTATTCGCTCAAAGAAACCTGGATTCCCGTTAAAATAGCCATTTTTTCCATTGGAATGGGCCTTACGGTCAGTCTTTATGGCTTATTTATTCTAGAAGAAGGCTTACAAAGCTTAGCTTGGGGGAATTTGATCGCCAGTAGCCTCAATGCTTTTTTACTGATTATTTTCCTTCAAAAAAGATTGAAAGCTTCATGGGGAGATTTTTGGGAAGGAAAAGCTTTATTCAGAATCGGCTTGGCTCTCAGCGCCATGACGTTCGTCCTGCATGTATTGGCCGCGCAAACCGTGCTTTTACTCATTCCTGTGGCAGGCCTGACTTATCTTTTGGTCGGTACACCATTAAAACGTCTGGCCCCAAAGCTTTGGTCTTGAGTAAGTGAAGGGGAAGGCTTCCGGTCACTTCACAAAAGGGCAGAGCCTCTTTTCCCAGTAAAATAGGGGCGATGAGCACTTGCAATTCATCCACCCAGCCGGCAGAAAGAAAAGAGCTGAAAATGTCATGTCCTCCTTCTACAAGAATAGAGTGAACTTCTTTTTCATATAAAACTTGCATGAGTTCACCCAGCTTTTGCCCCTCATGAACCAGCACATTTTCATCTCGGAAAATGCGAAGCGTTTGAGGAAGTTCACGATGACCTTTCATCACAATTCTTAATGGATCCGTGCCGGAGAAAAGTCGCACCCCTAAATGAGGGTCATCCGATAAAACCGTGCCCGCCCCGACTAAAATAGATTGGTGCTCATGTCTCAGCCCATGCACATAGCGTTGAGCGGAAAGTCCCGTGAGAGGAGTGGGGGCATCGGCTTCCGCAGAGATTTTTCCATCCAAACTCATAGCGACTTTTAAAGTGACCCAAGGGCGATTTTTTTCATGCAGAGTGTAAAAAAAACGATTCATTCGACGAGCTTCTTCTCTCAAAAGCCCAACTTCAACATCAAGACCAGCCTGTTTTAAAAGGGCGACCCCTTTACCGTGCACTTTTTTTGACGGATCTAAGTCAGCAATAAGCACGCGAGAAATGCCACTCTGCAAAATAGCTTCTACACAGGGAGGAGTTTTTCCCTCATGAGCACAGGGTTCCAAAGTGACGTAAAGAGTGGAACCCTTCGGATCTTGCGTACAAGAATTCAAAGCTTCAATTTCCGCATGAGGACCACCGAATCGAGAATGGAATCCTTCGCCAATGCGTTCTCCATCTTTCACCAAAACAGCCCCGACCATTGGATTGGCTCCCGTCCAGCCCAAGCCTTTTTCAGCCAGGCGTAAGGCCCGTCTCATGTGCCAAGTGTCATTCATACGCGTTCAAGCCAATGTCCAAGTTTGTCTTTTTTAGCTCGCAGATATTTTAGATTCCCATCGCCGGGCTCCATCTCAAGAGGAATACGTTCGGTGACTTTGAGTCCATAGCCTTCAAGGCCCACAATTTTTTGTGGGTTGTTCGTGAGCAGGCGAATAGTATTGAGGCCAATATCTTTGAGCATTTGAGCTCCAATGCCATATTCCCGAAGATCCGCCTTAAAGCCTAACTTTTGGTTGGCTTCAACGGTATCCATTCCTTCTTTTTGCAACGCATAGGCCTTGAGTTTATTCACCAGCCCAATGCCACGGCCTTCTTGGCGTAAATACAATAAAACGCCCGTGCCTTCCTTAGCGATGGCTTTAAGAGCGGCATCCAGTTGAGGATGACAATCACAGTGTAAAGAATGGAACACATCTCCCGTCAAGCACTCCGAATGAGCACGCACCAGGACATTTTCTTTTCCGTTGATATCACCCAAAATCAAAAGCAAGTGTTCACGATCATCCACAAGATTGCTATAAGCCACTACTTTAAAGTTTCCGTACTCCGTGTCCAAAGAAGTTTCCACTTCACGTAAAACCAATTTTTCTTGCAAGCGACGGTACGCAATCAAATCTTGGATACTGATCATTTTCAGTCCATGCTTTTCTGCAAACACAAGAAGATCATCTCGCCGGGCCATTTCACCATCATCTTTAATGATTTCACAGATCACCCCAGCTTCACCATGACCCGAAAGTCGTGCGAGATCCACCGCAGCTTCGGTATGCCCTGCACGAACCAAGACGCCTCCTTTAGAGGCTCTTAAAGGGAAAAGATGCCCTGGACGAACAAAATCAGCAGGCTTGGTTTGTGGATCCGCAAGAGCCAAAATAGTTTTTGAGCGATCACTCGCGGAAATGCCCGTGCTGGTACCTGAAACAGCATCCACCGAAACCGTAAAATTGCAGCGCTTTCCATCGGCATCGGCGGGCAACATAGAACTCAAATCCAAACGGTCAGCAATCTCAGCAGAAAGAGGGACGCAAATCAGTCCACGCCCTTCTTTCATCATAAAGTTCACATGTTCGGGGGTACAAAGCTCCGCCGGCATAATAAGGTCGCCTTCATTTTCACGATCTTCATCGTCCAAAACAATCAGCATTTTTCCTTGCTTCAACTCACTGATGGCATCTTCAACGGTGGTCCACATAGATGAGTACTATACTTCAAAACGCCAGAACCCTTCAATGGATTCGCCGCCCAGAAGATCTTTCACCAACTGTTCTGGATTTTTAACGAAAGCTTGAGTCAAAAGAGCAAATTCTTCGCGGAATTTCTTCTCTTTTCCTTCCATGATTTTGGCCACGATTTGCTCAGGTTTTCCTTCTTGCTTAAGCTGCTCGGCCCAAATTTCTCGTTCTTTAGCCACCCATTCTTCAGAAATTTCATCGGGGCTTAAAGTCTTGGGGGCCAAAGCCGCTACATGCATAGCCAAATCTTTAGCCAGTTCATCATTATTTCCACTCATAGAAAGAAGAACTCCAATACGGTTGTTGAGGTGAATATAACTACCGATTTTTCCACCAGAAACCACTTTTTTATCTTTCACTTCTACTTTTTCGCCCATAGCAATGTTCAGATCGCCCAACTCTTTACTGAGATCGGCATCTTCTCCTTCAGCAAGAAGCTTATCCGCAAGATTCTGAGCTTTTTGAAGGAAGTCTGCATTTTTAGCCACAAAATCCGTTTCACAAGCCAAAGAAATCATGGCTGCTTTCCCATCCTTTTGAGAAACAGCTACCACTCCATTGGAAGTCAAACGGTCACCACGCTCAGCGGCCTTAGCGGCGCCTTTTTTGCGAAGCAATTCAATGGCTTTATCTTCATCCCCTTGAGCTTCTTCCAAAGCCGATTTACAAGCGGACATAGAAACACCCGTACGTTCACGGAGACTTTTGATTTGATCGATAGAGACAGACATAAGAAAACAGAATTAAATTATACGATAGGAGGAACAGTAGGAGAGGGCGTCGTTGTTGGAGCAGAATCATTCAGGGCTTCAGGAGATACAGGGCTTGCAGCAGGCACAGCCGATGGCTCAGGAAGAGGCTCTGGTTCAGAGGGGAGCTCTACAAGAGGAGCTTCCATAACAGGCTGTTCAGCAACAAGAGGAGCCTCAGCAACAGGAGCTTGCGCCACAGGCATAGGTTCAGGAGGGAGTGTGACGGAGGGCATCTCTACAGGGCTAGGAGTAGAGGCAGGCATGGGCATTTCAACAACTGGGGGGGCTTCAACAACGGCGGGGCTTTCTACCGCCGCAGGAGTGTCCATTACTGGAGTAGCTGCCAGTGTGGTGGGTGCGGTTGGAGTGGATTCAGTTCCAGCGTGAAACCATTTTTCCAAAGGAATTTTCTGTCCCAAATCACTCACTACAGGAATAGACCATTGTTTCCCATTCCAAGCTTGCCAAGCCGCATAGAGGGAAACAACACCAACAACGATCATCACAAGCGAGTAGAATAGGTTGAAGAAAGCAAGCAGTCCATTGGGAGTGACCCAAGCAAGAATTTGGAAAAGAACGATCAATGCAAAGCCACCAACAAAGAGGGCAGCTCCATTTTTAGCATGCCACACGTGGGAAGCACTGTCTCGCCTTTTAATAATGGTGTAGATGAACATAGGGCCAATATAGGCCCAAAGCGCATCGGAATCTTTTAAAGGTTTAGAATTCAAATCAGGAATAGGAGCGGTAGCTTCAGTCATAGAGCGTGGAAAGGTTAAAGGGCAGACTATTTTCGAGTTCTCTGTCCTTCATGTAAAGCTCCAGCGAGCTCATTGACGAGGTAAGTGATGGACTTGATCGCATCATCATTTCCAGGAACAAGATAGTGGATTCCATCAGGGTCGGCATTGGAGTCCACAACACCAACAATGGTCACTTTCACTTTACGCGCTTCTTGAACGGCAATGGCATCACGGTGGCAGTCCAGCACAAAAACAACATCAGGCAGGCGTTCCAAGTTAGCCACACCCCCTAGAGCATTTTCCAGTTTTTCAATTTGCTTGTTGAATCCAACCACTTCTTTTTTAGTGTATTTGTCAAAACCACCATTTTCACGCTCACTTTTAAGGTCAAGCATGTACTTCACACGGCCACGAATGGTCTTGAAGTTCGTCAGGAGACCTGGAATCCATTTAGAAGTCACGAAAGGCATTTTGCAACGCTCAGCCACCTCTCTAATCAATTGAGTGGATTGAGGCTTGGTGCTTACGAAAAGAACCGTTTTTCCTTGTTGGCCAACGGCTTTCAAAAATTCCTTGGCCTGAGTCAAACCTTGATAAGTTTGGTTAAGGTCAAAAATGTGGACTCCATTACGCTTCCCAAAAAGATAGGGAGCCATTTTAGGATTCCACTTCGCCGTGCGGTGACCAAAATGGACGGCACTCGCAAGCATATCTTGCATGACTTTCTTTTGATCGGACATATTCCTTGGGGTTAATGCCTCTATTCCTCATTTTCTACCGTGTTCCCCGCTTCCAAAACTTTGGAAGGGGCAGGAAAGTAGAATCAGAAAAGAAGCTGAGATAAAGATCGTGCCGATTATACCTGGTAAAAGAGGCGTGGCAAGAGAAAAGAGTGCTTTATAGACTCTTTACATCTGAAGCGGATTCTGTTAAGATGTAGAGAAGTATTGCCTTCACACCATGGATTCATTCCCACAAGAGCTTGAACAGACGGTCGCTCAGGCGCAGGCCGAAAGTTCAAAAGGAGAAGAAATCCCTTTGGATCAACGTCCAACGGAGATTCGTATTCAAATTCCGACGCAAGCCTATTTTCTTTCCGGGATCCGTGATTTTGTGATCAATTTGACCAAAAATCTAACAGGATTCTCAAATCAATGGGCCTATCGTTTTCAGGCCGTTGTGGATGAACTCTGTAACAATGCGATTGAACACGGAAGTAAACCAGGAGAATTCATAAGAGTGACCTTGATTTGTACCCAAAAAAAATCACTGGAAGTCGTGGTGGAAGATACGGGTTCAGGTAAAGAAAAAATGACCGCTCAGCAGTTGGGAGCTTTACTTAAAGAGCGTCGACAGATTATGGGGGCGCACTATTTAGGTTTTAGAGGAAGAGGTCTGCCCAAAATCGTAGGAGAATGGACGGATGAAATTGTTTTTGAGGATGTCCCAACGGGCGGAATAAGAGTGAGAGTAAAAAAATATTTACGAAAAGAAGAGGACAAGGTACTTTTAAATCAGCAAACTCCTAGCCACATCATTGTATGACACCCGTCCAGATCACCTTTGAAGATATTTCAAGCCCTATTCCAGGAAAAATCCTGAAGCTCGTTCGCATCGTAGGCCAACTCGATGAGAGCAACGTCGACGAGCAGGCAAAGTCAATCTACACCGTCATTGATGCCAATACTCAAGGTCTCAGTTTAATTTTCGATCTCACCGGATTGGAATACATGAACAGTAAATCGATCGGTTATCTAACAGATTGGTACAGCAAAGTATCGACCAACGGAGGAAAGGTAGTGATCGCTTCTGCTCGAGACAATATTTTGGACATCCTTCAGGTGGTTGGCCTGACGCAGCTCATTCCAGCTTTTGCAACCCTTGACGAGGCGAAGGCGGCCATGCTGCAATAAAACAGATGCTGGATAAACTAAAGGTAGCTTTGGTGTGTGATTGGTTGACTGTTTTCGCAGGAGCGGAAAGAGTGATTTTAGAGTTGCACGAACTTTTCCCAAATGCCCCCATTTATACCACTCTTTACAATCCCAAAAATTGTCCACAGTTTGCCAAAGCGGAAGTCAGGGAATCTTGGCTAAGGTGGATTCCTGGGGCACGCTATTTCCATCGCCTTTTTTTGCCATGGATGCCAAGGGCCTTTGAGCAAATGGATTTGAATGACTACGATTTAGTGATTTCTTCGTGTCATTCCGCGTCGAAAGGGGTGATTGTGAAGCCTCAAACTCTGCATGTATGCTACTGCCATTCTCCGATGCGTTATGTATGGGATCAATCGCATCAATATCAAAAACAATTTAAAGGATTTTCCAGTTTTCGCTGGTTTTTTAAGCCTATTTTACATCACATCCGTTTGTGGGATCGCTTGGCTTCCGAAAGGGTAGATGAGTTCATTGCCAATTCTGGATATGTAGCAAGACGTATTGAAAAATATTATGGTAAAAAAAGCACCGTGATTTTTCCGCCCGTTGATCTGCATAAATTCACACCCGGTTCGGAAGAAAAAGAAGATTAT
>CAZHKJ010000024.1:0-14606 GCA_964533115.1 uncultured Candidatus Peribacteria bacterium
CTTTTCTTTTCCGACGATAGTCGGTTGTTTTAAAAAATTTTCAAATTTCTTTTTCTGTTTTGGGTGGCGGGCAGAGGGGAACAAAAGGGGTGAATTGCCCCTCCCTCAAACATCTTTGTCTGTCATTTTAAGATCCTTATTTGTTTATCTTTTTGTCGGAAGCAAGGGTGAATATGTCGGACGGTTTTGCTGACTTAGGATCGAGTTTGGCGTGTTTGTCCAAAAGTTTTTTCCATTGTTGAAGCTTGTTTGTTTCCACTTTTTTAACTCGCCAATAGTATTTCAGAGTTTTGTTATCAAGTTGTTTGATTCTTTCTCCGATATTCTTAGCGTTCGTCATTAGGTTTGAATAGATTTGTGGTAATAGAACCTTTTTGCCTTTGATTTTTGTTTCGATCTGTCCACCAGCGGTAAACGTATCTCTTAGGTTGGCAGAAACTGCGTTATATTCAGCGATTAAATATGCGGCTGCTCTTTCAAATTTTGCCGTGCTTTTTCCAAACATTTCCGGGAATAAGATAAAACATTCAGCAATAAAATTATCCTTGTCTTCTCTCGCCAAGTTGCGGAAGGGTTTTATGATAGGACTGACGGATTTATCGTCGCTGTCCTGATCTATCCACCATAATTCTTCACCGTCTTTAAGCTGTTTCCTGTAATAGTCTTTGATGGTATTTATTGTGTTTTTTTGACGACGGAGTGTGTCGTAATCTATCCCAATTTTATCAAAAATTGATTTTCCATCAGCAGCAGCCATGTCTATGCGGTATCGTGGCGAATGTGTCACGCTAACCTCGATTAGACAATCTTGATAGAGGCGATATCGAATATCAACAGTTCCACCAAACTTGCCAAAAAGCATGTAGATTCGTTCCACTTCATCTATGCGGTTTGATTCTAAAACACTATTTCCCGTTGAGCTCCAATGGTCTTTTATTGTGTGCTTTACTTCAACACCAAAAAATTTATTGGCGACTATGTCGGGGAACGCATATGTGCTTGTTTGTTCAACCGTTCCATCAAAGCCGGTTCCAACGGCTTTCTTTACCATGTGCTCATAAACAAGTGTTTCAAAAGAAGAAAAGGAAATTGATTTTTTATTATTACGCAAACTTTCCAACAAACTTTGTTTAGTTGCCTCTAACAAAGCAATAAAGTCTTTTTCTGCCACTCCATGTTTTTTAATGTAAATCATACTTTTAGGTTTTCATTTAGAAAAGTCTCGATGGCAGTTGCCACATTCCAAGCTAAAACTGGTGGAACTGCGTTACCAATTTGTTTGTAGGCACTGGAAGTTGAAGGCATAAAAATCATGTCATCAGGGAAAGATTGAATACGTGCTGCCTCTCTAGCGGATAATCTACGCTTTCCGTTCCAATGAAATTCTATATTTCCGTGGTGTTCCGCTCGCATAGTTGGACCAGGAGCTTCTTTTTTTACTTTATTATTCCCTTGTCCATTGTTTTTCTTTGCTTTCGACCAAAAATGATTGGGAGTCGCTCCTTCTTTTTTATTTTCAAGATCACCAATGGCTTTTTCAAGAGTAATCCAATTATCTTTTTTGCGTGTTGATTTTGGATGTTTGAATGGTGGCAATTTGTCTTTTCTAGTACCAACGATAACGACACGTTCACGCATTTGTGGTACGCCATAGTCTGCGGCAAGATATAAGTTATATTCCACATGATATCCGAGTGCTTCGAAATCATTGATGATAGTTTTTATTGCCTCGCCATTATTCATGGTTAATAGACCCTTCACATTTTCCGCTACGAAAAGAGATGGTTTAGCCCTTTTTACTACTTCAACCATACTTTGATAAAGCATTCCTCTTTTGCTACCAAACCCTAGACGCTTGCCAGCATGGCTAAAATCCTGACAAGGAAATCCTCCAATCACAATGTCTGCCGTTTCTGGTATCGATTGCTCAAACATTGTTTGTTGATTTTTACCGTTTAATATCTGCGTAATATCTCCACAAACTATATCGTGGCCAAAATATTCTTTGTATGTTTTACAAGCGTTAGGTTCAATATCATTTGCCCATGAAATAACAAAATTACGTTTTGGATATTTTTTTCCCAATGACGTAAATCCTCCGGTAAACCCGAGGTCCATTCCACCACAGCCGGCAAAGAGTGATATGATTGAATATTTACGCATACGATCTGTATTATACAAAATTAGAGGTTATTTGTCTTTCTAAATTCTATTTTTCTCGGCTAATCGTCGATAATGTTCCCCCAAAGCAGTGAGTTTGCATGTTTTACTTTCCATTGCTGCGTGCCACATATGTGGGGCACCTTCAGGAGTAAGCAGGTTTAGTCTGTTGTACTTTTGAAGCACAGCAAATTTTTCTGTATTTTCAGGGTTTGGTTTTGGCATTCCTTCATCTCTTCCTTTTATTTCTGGTTCAAATGTTGGGTCAAGATGGAATTCAAATCCTGCCGATGGGAAAAATTCCGTAATGCGGCGTAAATCTTCAAGGGATATTGGTGGAGCTACCTTCCGTAATGAAACAAACTGTTTTACATTTGTTTTAAAAACAGGTCGTTGCTCCCATTCGCCTAATGATTGATCGATATGTGCGTATACACTACCGGGTGTAATATCGCCCGTAAGGTTTGCCGCACTACCACTGAGCGCATCTACTAATAGTGTTGTAAATACACCTCTACCATTTTCCTCGGTTGCATACTGATCTTTTGTGGATGCGGTTAAGATAGTTAATCCTTCAGATAAAGCTGCCATGTCCCCATTAATCGGGCTGTCACCAGTAATGCCTGAATGGCAGCTATCTAAAATGATCATTTTATTAGTTGCTGGTGATTTATTGGCAAATGTTAATATTTCTGACAATGAAACTCCTTCATCTCCGCGTTTCGAATCAGTTGCGATTAAATAACCTCCTGTTGTTTCAATGTGACCATGACCAGCAAAATATAATAAGGCTATTTCAGCATCACTTTTAAACAATTCCTCAATACTGTCTTTGAGCTCGCTTCGATTAACTTTTTCTGTGTCGCTGGTTCCAGTGAGTAGCTTACAGCCAAAGTTTACAGAGCCGCCGTCATGGCGTTCTAAAACGGCTTTGACCGAATGCGCATCTTCAACGCAGCCGTATAATTTGCTGGTTGAATCGTAGTAATCAATGCCGACAATCAGTGCTTTTCTCATAGTGTTTTTATTAGGCTTATAGGTTGTTGATAAAGTTTTTAATTGCATCCCATGACCAAACAACTGTGTTTACTCCGAGGAGATTAGTTCTGTCGTCTGTGTATGCCCAGATTCCAAGAACTTTCTTTTTTTCCTCACGTGCGCATTGGATTTCCCATTTCTGCCCACTTGAAGTTAAGGAGTCCTCACTAACAAGCGCAATGACTCCATCAGAACGCTTGATGCGGGTGCGAACTCGCTCTTTCCATTCGGTGTCGTATGGCTCTTTGACTGACATATCAATGTACTCAAATGGTGAATCCGTGTGTAAAGATTGCCCTTTGAGTAGGTCTCTCTGTTTTGCGTCTTCGATAGCGAAGGCTACGAAAATAACTTTTTTGTTAGACATAATTTTATAAGTTAGGAATTATATTTGTAACAACTCCCTGAATCCGAAAGTCCTCAGAAAGTATAATAGGTTTGTGGATTGGATTTGATGATTTCGGCCTTAAAACAACAAGTTCATCGGTTTTGTGGAATTCTTTTATTGTCGCCGAGGCATCTATCAATGCCACGATTTCATCTCCGTCTTCTGCCGTATCTTGTTGGCGCACGAGAACTAAATCGCCATCTTCAATTCCTGCTAAATCCATCGAATCTCCAATGGCACGAAGGATAAAATATTTTGCGGAATTTTTTACGAGAGTCGTTGACACTGGAATCATTGCTTCAATGTTTTCTTCTGCAAAAATTGGACTTCCGCATGCGACCATTCCGACAAGTGGAACATTCTGGGTTTGTGCGTGGGTGGAACCCATGTCGGGATCTTTAATCAATTGAATTGTTCCTGTCTCTTTTCTTTTTAAAAAGCCCTTTTTTTCAAGTTTTTCAATGATATCTTGAGCTGAACGTGGTGATTTGTAGCCAAGTTCGGTCATTAGTTCTCGCACCGATGGCGTGCGACCACGGTGTACTATCCAGTTTCTAATCTGGCGTATCGCTTCGAGTTCCTTTGCTGTAAGTTGAGTGTTGTCCATACAAACTGTATGGTACTGTATGCTAAAAATATTGCCAAATATTTTTATAAAACTGTTCCGCCGCTAGGCGGAACTCCATATATTCCCCTCATCAAAAAAGCGTTTCCGGAGCGTAGCGGAGGAAACACCATATTTCCCCTTATAAATAAAAGAAAAAGAAATTTGAAAATTTTTTAAAACAATTGGGCGATAGCCCAAAAAAGAAAAGGAATATTTCAGCTAACGTTTCGGCATATACGATGTTTTTGCCTGTTAAAATATAGCGCGAAGCGCTCAAACAGGCAAAAATATGGGTGAGCGACGGCAGGAGCGAACCGTATATGCCGTGTTAAACGACCCGACGACCCAAGGGAGGAGAGCGCAGCGGGGCGCGACTACAAGGAGCGAGTTCAAAAAATTTTCTATAAAAATCATTTTGATAGGCCGTTCTCGTCTAAAATAATTACTTCTCCATCTTTCAGCGGTTTATATTTCATACCGTGTTCTTTGTAATAGGCAATTTCTTTGTTTATATCCTCTGACTCGGAATGATCCGAATCGAAATGCGGAGCAAATTGCCAATCAATTAAACCGATGCCGTCCCAAATGGTTTCATGATCTCCGTATGTTTTATTATTTGGATTATCGACAATGTGATATCCCTTGAGCGTTGGTGAAAGCACGCAGACAGCAGCGCTGTAGCCTGCGTAAACTTTGTCGGTACTAACAAGTTCTTTGAGAATTTCATCAAAACCGCTTAGTTTCATAGCAATACGGAGATCATAGACATTACCTCCACTGACATAGATTAAGTCAACATCTTGCAATTTGCTCCGCAGTTGAGCTTGCTTCCCGAAGTAGTCACGCAGATCCAGATGTTCTGCTGAAATGCCGATTTCGTTGAGTTCTCGTAAGTCCCAATCTTGATGTTTTTTTTGACTTTCAGGTTTTGCAAAATCTAAACCGTTAGAAATGTAAACCGCTTTTGGATTGACGGAAAGCAAGCGTTTTAACTGATTCGGATCATTCCCGATTTTGAAAGATGAGAAGTAAAATTTCATAGGCCTATCAAAATATCATAGTTTAAAAATTTTTTGAATTTCGTATAACGTTCCGGCATACACGAAGTTTGCCACTGGTATAATATGCTGAAGGCTCACCAGTGGCAAACTTGGGTGAGGGCTTTCAGGCTGTGCGAAGCCAGCCGAAAAGAAAGCCAGAACCGTGTATGCCGTGTTAGGCGATGTGCCAATTCCAGGTTTATTTGGACTTCTCTGGTTTTAAGAGAACAAAAACAAAAGCAGCGATGATTCCATATTGGACAAGAAAGAACAGCATATTTGCATATTCACCGCCAGCGAGTGGCCGCATAAACCCTTCTTCGTCATAACCAGCCCAATAATCCTCTGGAGTCCAATTATCTGATACCATTTTTGGTGTAAATATCCACGAATCCGCCTTTTCCGTTAAATTGCACTCACCGTAAGTATCGTCTTCACCACTTACAACGTCTGTTCCAGCAGAATGAGTTTGATAGGTATATTGAACTTTACGAAATGGATTGAAATAACTTGGATATTTTTCTTCACACAAATTTAGTTGCTTCACGGAAAAAGGCGGATCGGTATAGCTTTGAAGAAGTGGAAAATCATTGCCAAAGGTATCTAAATAGATGAAATAATGTAATAGAAAGAAAGCGGCCACGAGCGAGCTTGCGATAATTGCGCTGCTTTTGTTTTTCAATGATATTTTCATAATCGTTATTTTATAGTGGAATTGGCATTTCGCCTAACTCCTTTTTATCCAAACTTTTCTACTAAAAAGTATCAATATTTTGTATTTTATGCAAACTTTTGTTATTCTGAGCGTGTGGAAAATATTTTAGCCAAAACAGAGCGAGTTTTACGTTTGCGTAACTATTCAGCAAAAACATGCCAGGCGTATCTGCTTTACATAAGAGATTACATCAGCTTTTCTAAAAAAACCGGCATTAAAAATAAGCAAACAGCAATTGAAGAGTTTTTACTGAGTAAACAGAAGCGTGGGCAATCTCCGCAAACAATCAACCTCGCGCTTCATGCAGTAAAGTTTTTCTATGCTGAAGTCTTGAAAGATTCACAAAAAATTCCCCTAAAATTTGTTAAAAAGAACAAGAAATTACCCATCGTTTTATCGAATAAAGAAATTCATATGATTATTGAAGCCACGGCCAATGCAAAATATAAACTCATGATTTCTCTGGCGTACGCTTGCGGCTTGCGTGTGAGTGAGCTAACAAATCTCAAAGCAGCTGATCTGGATATTGATGAGCTTGTAGTCCACATAAAAGAATCGAAAGGTAAAAAAGATAGGCTAAGTGTCTTACCTGAAAAACTACAGAATGATTTGCGAAACCTCATTGCCGGTAAGAATTCGAATGATTTTATTTTTGAATCCAATCGGGGAGCTAAACTCACCACCACCTCTCTCCAAAAAATGTTCCGTAAAAGTTTGGCGCTAACAAAAATCAGCAAACCCGCTACCTTCCATTCTTTGAAGACATTCCTTTGCTACACACTTATTAGAGAACGGAACCGATGTGAGATATGTTCAAGAACTTCTCGGGCATAGCAATATCCGCACAACGCAGTTGTACACCCAAGTGACTCATCCAAAGTTGAAGAATATTAAGAGCCCCTTTTGAGGCTAAAGCACCCCCTTATTTTCTTTTCATCACGACAATCGTGATGTCGTCCGCTTGTTGCCCCACCCCAATGAACTGAACCACGTCGGCAAAGACGGCATTCTTAACCGCCTCGGCGGTGAGTAGATCATCTCCTGCTTGTTGAACAATAGAGCGCAGCCTTTGCATCCCGTATTGTTCACGGTTTTTGTTTTGTGCTTCCGTAAATCCATCGCTGTATAAAACGACCAGATCGCCCTTCTCCAACGTATATTCATGAACGCTGATCAAATTTTCAATATCGTTCACCATCCCAAAGGCAATTCCAGGTATTCTCCATTCGGAAACCTTCCTGTCTTTTGCGGAGTAGTGCAGCAAAGGCAAATGCCCCGCATTTAAATAGAGTAATTTGCATGTTTTGGGATCATAACGCGTCAGCCCCATGGTCATGAACATATTCCTTGACGATTTTTTCTGAATCACCTTGTTGATTTGTGTGGCTAAAACTTTCAAATCCTTTTCATCGCGCATCGAGTAAATAAGCGCGTTTGCAATCGACGAAAGAAGCCCGGCCGGCACGCCATGACCACTCACATCTCCCAAGTAAATGATTTCTTCTCCGCTCGCCGTTGGAATAAAATCAAAAGCATCTCCTCCAATTTCTGTGGCGGGATCCAAACCTCCCGCTAAATCTAAGTTGGGCAACTCCACTTTGGCTTTAGGTAGTAAATCCGTTTGAATTTTGGCGGCCAATTCCAATTCTTTGGTGATGCGTTCTTTGTACATTCTCACCTCAATGGAAGCGGCTAAATCTTTGGCCATTTGATTAAAGGTTCGTGCCAAAACCCCTACTTCATCCTTGGTTTTCACTAAAACTTGTGCGGTAAAATCGCCCATGGCCAACTTCACGGCCCCTTCCTTCAAAGCCTTAAGGGGATTGGTGATGCTCACGGAAAGCATAACCGAAAGCAGAAAAGTGAGGAGCATGCCCACGCTCGCCGTCCCCACGATTTGAAGTTTTGCGCTGTGCAAACGGCTGAGCATTTGCTCGTAGTTCACGTCATATTGAACGGCGTATTCATTCTGAAAAGGAACGATGATGTTGAGGATTTGATCCGACTCCGAAGGAGGATCCACCGGCTCCTCGTTTAAATTCACGTAAGAGATTTTTTTCTCTTCATCCACTTTGATGTAGATCACTCTTCCCTCGTCTAGCAGTAAGGAAGCTTTCCCCGCCTGAACACGATCGATTTCTATGGGGTCATTGAGTGTACGTGTGGTGGATTCATAACGAGCTATTTTTTCTGTTGAGGAGTCATAAAGGACTAGGCCTCCATACGTCGATAATTTTAGATTTGATAATGCTGAATTGGCTCTAAAAAGAGCGGACATTTCACGGCTAAACGCTAAAAAATTCCCTGGAGCCAGAAGGGTTTCGTAATCTTCCACTATTTTTTCTACCGTTAGATTGGCAAAACTTTGAGTGCTGCTCGTGATGTCCTTAGACAGTTCTTTTGTTTTCGCATCCACCATGAAGAGCCCTAAGGTGGTGAATAGGACCAGAATTAAGGTCCCAAACGCGAGAATGAACTTTGTTTTGAGGGAGTGAAACATTTTGCTCTTTAAGCCATCCCCTCATTCTAACACATTTTCGATGATTTCTGAAGCCCAAAGCTGCCCATCCAGGCGTAAATTCCAACGCAGTTCCGGACGGAAAGCAAAGATGTGTTCAGATTCAAAAAGAGGAATGATGTTTTTTTCTTCTAAAAGCCGCTGAGAGATGAGCTGCAAATAAACCAAACGGTCCCAAGAAGACAGCTCTGTTCCGGCGGTTTCTATCCACTGGTCCATCTCCTGATCTTTATCACTCCAGCCATTAAAGACCCCATAAGTTCCCTCTGAGCTATGCACCACTGCTTCAAAAAAATCGGCGCTGTCCGCCAAGTCGTACTTCCAACCAAAAAAGTAGAGATCCGAATTCCCACTTTCAATTTTTTCCTGCAAAGCCTCGGGTGAAAGCACATTCACGGTCACCCCAATCTTAATGTATTCCAAATCCCTTTTAATGGCTTCTCCTAAGGCTTCTAAACCATTGGGGATGTCCAAGGTCACCTCAAGTTCTTCCACCTCCTCCCCTCTCAAATTGAGCGCCTTTTCTAAATCCTGACTGCGATCGGGCAGGGTATTGTCGTAACCAAAAACCCCTGTTGCCGCATACTGAGAACTGCTTTTTAAGAAGCCTCCTCCAAAAGACTCTGCATAATCCGTAGAAAGTGCGTACCATACGGCGGCCCTTAAATCGGGATCGGCAAAAATCCCTTTCTCATTCAAAATCAAAAAGCTCAATTCCAGACTTGGAAAGTTCTCTATGCGAATGCCTTCTTGCTTTAAAGTCGAGACATCTTGAGGAGCGAGATTCCCAAGAACGTGAATGGAACCGTTTAAAATATTTTTTCTACGTTCTTCAGGATCGGGGATGTGATGTAATTCTAAATTGGGGAAATAAGCTAAGGGACCCCAGTAAGAATCAAAACGCTTCAGGCTCAAAATTTCTTCTTGGTAGGCATCGATACGATAGGGCCCCGTGCCAATAGGAATTTCGAAATTTGTGTAATCCTTGGGGACCATGTACACGTAAGTCAGCTTGTTGAGTAAAAGAGGATCGGGCGTTTTTGTGGTGATGGTTAAGCGATTGGAGCCGCTGGATTCAATGGTGGAGATGCTGGACAAAAGAGGTGCCAACTCCGAATAGCTTTCCCGAGCCAGATTTAAGGAGTAGATGGCGTCTTCCGGAGTAAATGCCTTGCCTGTGTGGAAAATGACCCCCTCTCTCAAACGAAAATCCCAAGTCGTTTCATCCAAACGACCCCATGAAACGGCTAAGCCCGATTCAATATTAAAAGTTCCATCAAAACGTACTAAAGACTCATAAATCTGACTCAAATATCGACGATCCGCCAGCTCATAACTGAGAGGTGAATAATTGGTGATAGGCTCTGCAAAGGCTATTTTTAAGGTTTCGAAGGAGGGGCTTCCTGCTCTCAAACCATTAAATGGCCCACAGGACGTAGTTAAAAGGAATGCGCAAACCGATAAAATCAAGAAAAAACGCTTGAACATGGTGGATGCTGCGATTTTAACACAGCTTATGCCGACAAGGAAGCTTTGAGCATCCAGGCCATTTTTTCATGCTCAGCCAGACGTTCCGTCAAGAAATCAGCTCCTGAAATATCGCCCAAGGCATCTACCTCTCGGATAGCTGTCCTCAGCCATTGGACTAGAGCTCCTTGCGCCTCAATGAGCTCTTCTAAAAAGGCGTTGCGCTCACTCCCCAAGGGCAAAGCGGTTTCTGCTTGCAACTGATGAGGAGCCGCCAATTCGAGAGCCCTCATGTGTTCTGCGATGGCATCCAGAGAATCCCATAAGGCATTGTATTGTTCATCCAGCAGCTTATGGAGGGAGTAAAAATCCGTACTCACTAGATTCCAATGAGCGGAATGCGTTTTCCAATACAGGCTAGTGACTTTATTAAAATACTCTGTGAATATGGGTTTTAAATCTGCATTTTGAAGTTTGTGTGACATAAAATATTTTTTAAAGGCTAATACTCAAGCCTAGCAAAAAAGCGCCTCGATAGCAATTGATAAATCGGTTCAAAAACTGCTTAGCTATCCTTGCGCAAAACTGCGAGGAAGGCTTGTTGGGGGATCTCCACTTTCCCAAACATCTTCATTCGTTTTTTTCCTTTTTTCTGTTTATCGAGAAGCTTGTTTTTACGAGAAACGTCCCCTCCGTATAAATAACCGGTCACGTCTTTTCTGTAGGCGGGAATGGTCTCACGTGAAATGATTTTAGCTCCAATGGCTGCTTGAATAGGGATTTCAAATTGCCCTTTTGGAATGATTTCCTTCAGACGTTTACAGACCTTCATCCCATGACCGCTGGCATCACTGCGGTGCAGTATAATGGACAGCGCATCGAGTTTTTCGTGGTGCACAAGAAAATCCAATTTCACCAAATCCCCGGCTCGGAACTCTAAAAATTCATAACTCATCGATGCATACCCTGAACTCAAACTTTTTAGATCGTCATAAAAATCCACCACTACTGAAGAAAGAGGAATTTCGTAATGCAGCGTGACTCGTTTTTCATCTAAATAGACCACATTTTTTGAAAGTCCTCGTCGATCCGCCAGCATTTGCATGAGTGCGCCCATGTACTCTTTTGGCGTCAAAAGCTCAATTTTGATCCATGGCTCCAAGATGGATTCCACATGAGAAGGGTCCGGAAGCTCTGAGGGATTAGAAATTTCGATTAATGATCCATCGGCTTTTGATACTTGGTATCGAACACTGGGTGCGGTGACGATCAAATCTAAATTGTATTCACGCTCCAAACGCTCCTGAACAATATCCATGTGCAGCAAGCCCAAAAATCCACAACGGAAACCATGGCCCAAAGCCCCAGAATGCTCCGGCTCAAAAGTGAGCGATGAATCGTTCAAGCTGAGTTTTTCCAGTGCATCTCTCAGCAGTGGATATTGATCATTGTCCGTGGCGAACATACCCGCGAATACAAAAGGAACTACTTTTTTATAGCCCGGCAAAGGCTCTGTTTTTTGCTCCTCCCTCTGTGACCATTCTTTGGGCCTCCAAATGGTATCCCCCACCCGAGCGTCACTCACGGATTTCATCCCAGTCACCACATAACCCACTTCACCCGAGTTGAGTTTAGGTAAAGCTTCATATTTCGGCCTAAAACAACCCACCTCAATGATTTCGGATTCTGCCTTGGTGTTCAACATTTTAATCCGATCTCCCCGTTTAAAACTCCCCTGCACCAGACGTACGTAAGTCACAATACCTTTGTAAGGGTCGTAGACAGAGTCAAAGATCAGCGCCTTTGTTTCAGTTTCCTCTCCTGAGATTTTGGGGGCAGGCACTCGGTCGATCACGCGTTGGAGCAACGCTTCCACGTTGGTTCCTTCTTTTGCCGAAATGCAAAGAATCTCTTCTTTAGGGATGCCCAGTGCGTTTTCAATCTCGTTGGCACAGCCTTCTACATCAGAGGCCGGTAGATCAATTTTATTGAGAACCGGAATGATTTCGAGATTGTGCTCAAGCGCCATGTAACAATTGGCTAGGGTCTGGGCTTGAATTCCCTGAGTCGAATCCACCACTAAAATCGCCCCTTCACACGCCGCCAATGAACGAGACACCTCATAACTAAAATCCACATGTCCGGGGGTATCGATGAGATTGAGTTGATAGCTTTCCCCTTTGTACTCATAGGACATGCGTACCGGCTGCAACTTGATGGTTATGCCTCTTTCCTGCTCCAAATCCATGGTGTCTAGCATCTGCCCATGCTTCATTTCTCGCCGACTCAAGGTCCCCGTTAGCTCCAAAAACCGATCCGCCAAAGTCGATTTCCCATGGTCAATATGAGCGATGATACAAAAATTTCGGATGTTTTTCATGCTAAAAGATGTTCCATTAAATAAGGCACGAGCTCCTCTTTTTTGATTCGTTCCTGCTTCATGCTGTCGCGGTTTCGAACCGTTACCGATCCGTCGGCATCGGAATCAAAATCGTACGTGATGCAGAAAGGGGTCCCAATTTCATCTTGGCGACGGTAACGCTTACCAATGGCTCCACTTTCATCGTATTCTGTTCTGAAATATTTTTTGAGGGTGGCATAAAGTTCAGAGGCCGCTTCGCTTTGCTGTTTTTGCAAAGGAAATACAGCTACTTGTACGGGGGCAATTTGAGGGGCAAAGTGCAGAACTGTTCGAGTCTCTCCATTTTCAAGGGCCTCTTCTTCATAAGCACTGAGCAGCACCACTAAAACCGTACGTGTTAAACCAATGGAAGGCTCGATAACATGAGGAACAAAAACTTCATTGCTTTGAGGATCGCGGTATTGGAGTTTTTCACCCGAAAACTTCGTGTGTTGATCTAAATCAAAAGATCCTCGATGGGCAATTCCCATGAGCTCGCCCCACCCAAAAGGATAGTCGTATTCAAAATCCACTGTTTTGGAAGAGTAGTGAGAAAGTTCATCTTGATCGTGATAACGAAGACGCAGCTTGCTTTCGTCCACTTGAAGAGCTTTAAAAAAGTCTTTGTAGGCTTCCACCCACGCATCAAAATGCTGCTCAGACTCCTCCGGCTTCACAAAATATTCAATTTCCATCTGTTCGAATTCACGCGTACGGAAAATAAAATTTCCGGGAGTGATTTCGTTACGGAATGCTTTCCCAATTTGCCCCACTCCAAACGGAAGTTTGAGTCGAGTGGAATCGAGAATATTTTTAAAATTCACGAAGATCCCTTGGGCTGTTTCCGGACGCAAATAAACCTGAGCGGCTGTGTCTTCAATCACGCCTTGATAGGTCTTGAACATGAGATTAAAAGCTCGAGGCTCCGTCCATGCAAGTTTCCCGCACTTAGGGCAGGCGATTTTTGCTTCCATCACTTTATTAAAGATTTCGTTGTTACTCAGTCCTGCAATCGTTTCCTTGAGATGTTCTTCCAAAATTTTATCTCCACGTACTCGCTCTTGGCAGTTCTTACAATCCATAAGAGGATCTGAAAAATTCGACACATGTCCGGACGCTTCCCACACTCGTGGATTCATCAGAATGGCGGAATCCAAGCCCGTCATGTCTTCACGATTCTGCACAAAGCTTTTCCACCAAAAATCAGCGATGTTCTTTTTGAGTGAAGAACCGTAGGGGCCGTAATCCCAGGTATTGGCCAGTCCTCCATAAATTTCACTTCCGGGGTAGATAAACGCACGTCGCTTGCAGAGAGCTATGACGTTTTCCATTAAGTTGGCCATAAAAAAAGAGCTTAAGTCCCCCGCATATTAGGAGACTTAAGCTCAGGAAGCAAGATGCTGACCTTATGCATTCATTGGATAAGGTTGAGGCGCAGGTCCTTGAGGTCCTGTAGGATAGGGCCCCATGGGTTGTTGTGGCATAGGTGCCGGCCCCATTGGAGAAGGTCCCATTGCGGGAGGAACTCCTCCCATTCCACTGTTATCCATAGGCTGAGGAGCCATCGGTGCGGCACTGGCTTGAGCGGCTTGTTTCTTTTTAAAGTCTTCCATTGCTCCTGAAAGTACGCTCAAAAAGGATTCCGCGGTACGTTGATTCATATTGATCCGACTCACCACCTCAATCACGGGAGCTGGGGTGTTGGGCAAGAGATAACCAAAATCTAAAACGACTTCATTTGAATTGACGTTTACAGAGACCGCATTGGAGTAGACTCCTTTTTGAATATCATCGGGAACTTTCACTTGAAGAGGAGGCTGTCCGGCTCCTGCTTGATTTCCTTGAAGGTTTGGGTTTTGGTCGGCCATATACGAAATTAGGGTTAAATAAATCGTTCATTAAATTCTAGCATGAATTCGCTTCCAAGTCACGGGATAATGGAAGGAATCTTGCAAAAGATTGAGATTCGTGGATAATGAAATCACTTTTAACCACGCCTATTATGTCTTGCACTAAAGATGATCGCCTTTGGCTCGGTCTTGTAGCCTTTGTTGCTGGGGCTCTTCTACTGCTTCAATACTTCGGTGTCACTCCTGCTCAAACCTGGGACCTCGTTTGGCCAGGCATTTTAGTCTTGAGTGGTCTACGATGGATGTTTACAGGATGTGACTCTTCCTCATCTGACATGGCTTGTGATGCCAAGATGTGTGGAGATTGTGACTCTGAGGGATGTAAATGTGAGGCTGCTCCTATTATGCCTGCAAAAAAAGCT
>CAZHKJ010000025.1:0-2771 GCA_964533115.1 uncultured Candidatus Peribacteria bacterium
ATAGGTTTACGCACCTGCGTAAAGCTTTTGAGACGAATGTAGGTTCCCAAATGACGAATCGGAGCAATACAAAAAGCTAAAATGTTAGAGCCTAAAACAACCATTAAAGCCAAAGCAATCGTTGCACTGTAATCGGTGGTGGGAACTCTAAAAAAGGGCACCGACCCCTCGGCTCCCTCCATTACAAAAGCAGAAACAAGAGGTAAAAGGCCAAATAAATTACCCACAATAATAAAGAGGAAAAAAGTCATGATGAGAGGTAAGGCTTTACGCGCTTTTTGCTCATCCCCCAAAGCCTGCTGCAATTGTCCCAAAAAGAACTCCATGAGCATTTCCATGCAAAGCTGCAAACGTCCAGGAATAATGCTAGCCCTCACTCGAATCAAAAGAGCAAAACCAATAATCAAAAGCGAAGTCAAAGCAGTGGCCGTCATCGAATTAGTGACAGCAAATTCACCGATTTTAAAGACTTCGTTGGTGGCAAGACTCACATGAGTTTCCATGATCTAAGTTTTAAAGCGAGTGGATAAAAAAGAATTCATAACACGAAAAACCATATACAAAGAAAGAGGCAAAGACGCCGCCAAAGCCAGTAAAAACAACCAAGGAGTCGTTCCAAAATAAAGATCCAAATAATAAGCAGGCATAGTCAAAAGAGCAATGCAAGCCAGCGTCGTTGAAAAAACACGTGTCGTTATTGCTACGTAACGCCCAAAGCCCTTAAGTAAAGCGGATTTAGAGCTTAGATCTGCGGTTTTTGCGTCCAAATGAGCACTTTCCATAAACAATTTCTATGAATGATCGGAATTTTGACGCCGATAGTCTAGTCGTGTTTTTGAAAAAATCAAGCCCCTTTGAGCGAACTCTGACAAAATGCAAAAATCACAGTTTCCCGCGCAATTCCTCCACTTCATCACGAAGTATAGCGGCTTTTTCAAATTCCATGTTTTGAGCCGCCAAATCCATTTCTGCCTCCAAACTTTCGATGAGACGGAACATCTCTTCTTTAGGAATCTTCTTCGTGTCATAACGTCGCACGGATTTTTTGGCCTGCTCTTTACGATGAAGTTCAATATCTTTCACCGCCTTACGAATGGTCTGCGGGGTAATCCCATGTTTTTCATTATGAGCGAGCTGAATCACACGACGTCGATTGGTTTCATCAATGGCCCCTCTCATTCCATCCGTCATTTGATCCGCATACATGATCACGGCTCCATCCGCATTACGCGCAGCTCGTCCAATGGTTTGAATCAGCGCCGATGTACTGCGAAGAAAACCCTGTTTATCCGCATCTAAAATCGCCACCAAAGAAACCTCCGGCAAATCCAGCCCCTCACGCAGCAAGTTAATCCCCACAAGCACATCAAAAATACCCAGACGAAGATCTCTTAAAATTTCAATACGCTCCAAGGTATCCACATCACTATGAAGATAGCGAACTTTTACCCCGGCATCTGTTAAATACTCGGTTAAATCTTCCGCACTGCGCTTGGTAAGCGTAGTCACAAGAACTCGATCTCCCTTCTCGATGCGTTTTCGAATTTCCTCCATAAGATCATCCATTTGACCCTCTTTTTTTCGAACAGAAATTTCCGGATCAATAAGGCCCGTAGGACGAATGATCTGCTCAACCACCGCCTCTCTGTGCTCCATCTCATACTTAGCGGGGGTCGCCGAAACGTAAATCACATTTTGCATGTACCCTTCAAACTCCTCAAATTTGAGAGGGCGATTGTCAAAAGCGGAGGGCAAACGGAAACCAAACTCCACTAAAGATTGCTTACGAGAAAGATTCCCATTATGCATGGCTCCAATTTGAGGCACCGTCATATGAGATTCATCCAGCACCATCAAAAAATCCTTGGGAAAGTACTCCAAAAGAGTGGCCGGCTTCCCTCCGGGACCCGCATCATTAAAATATCGTACATAATTTTCGATGCCTGTGACGTATCCGGTTTCCAGCAAAATTTCGATGTCGTATTCCGTGCGGGTTCTGAGTCGCTCCGCTTCTAGACCCTTCCCCATGGTTCGAAGTTCATCCACGCGAGCATCTAAATCATTGCGAATAAGATCCACCGCTTTTTTAATTTTTTCTTCCGTGGTCACCGCGTGCTTGGCAGGGAAAATCGTCACCTCTTCCAATTCATTTAAAATTTCCCCGGTAAAAGGTTCCACTTCGGTAATTTTTTCGATTTCATCATCCCAAAACTCAAAGCGAATAGCGGTATCCCCACCCGGAGGGAAAACTTCTAAAACATCCCCCAAGACATGGAACATTCCTTGTTTAAAATCCATCGCGGCACGAGTGTATTGCAAGTCCGTCAGTTTTCGAAGCAAGCGATCACGCGGAATACGTGCCCCTCGAGGCAATTCAATACGCAGATCCAAATATTCTTTAGGAGAACCCAGCCCATAAATACAAGAGACGGATGCCACCACGATGGTGTCTGCACGAGTCAATAAATTTTCCGTCGCCTTATGACGATATTTATCAATCTCCTCATTGATTTGTGCATCTTTTTCGATGTAGGTGTCGCTCGCGGCCAAATACGCTTCAGGCTGATAATAATCATAATAGGAAACGAAATAACTCACGGCATTCTCAGGGAAAATTTCCCGGAGTTCACTGCAAAGCTGCGCGGCCAATGTTTTATTGTGAGCCAAAACCAAGGTGGGCTTTTGAACCCGCTCAATCACATTGGCAATGGTGAAAGTCTTCCCTGTACCCGTAGCCCCGAGTAAAACCTGCTGATGCAGCCCTTTTTCGA
>CAZHKJ010000025.1:2781-14095 GCA_964533115.1 uncultured Candidatus Peribacteria bacterium
TGATCAATCGCCTTGGGCTGATCTCCTTTGGGCTTCATCTCCACACCGATTTTAAATTTTTTCTTGATCATAAGGGGTCAGTAAAAGAGGCGCGAAAAGCGCATCAAAATACAAAAAAGAGCCAAAAAAATATACCCGTTCCAGACAAAGAAAACAACCTAGAGTTTTAATGGGGATCCGCTAATTTAGGGAACACAATGGCTGGTTTAGCTATCGCTGAAGAAGATGGGCCAAGAGACCACCCACGAGAAACTAAATTTCTAGGAGCAAAAACGAGCATACCACTCAAACCATCAGCACTATCCGAAGAAAGCCTAATAACACACTGATCAGGATCGGGCGTAAAATAATACTGACGAGTACATCCAGACAATGAATCTTGAACAATATCAAAAGCCCTCAAAAACCCAGGCTTTAGACTGAAAAATGGTCCTTCTGAAGACTGTTTACAATAAAAAGCAACAACCCCATCTCGACAAGCAAAAGATGAACCTGATGCGACCTTTACATCAGGTAAAATATAATCAGGATCAAAATTGGGGGAGTAAGGGAGAGCTAGACGAGAAAATCCTGCATTGCGTAGCTGTCTAAGGAAAAAATCAAAAATCGAAGCATCAAGATAAAGAACGTCTTGCCCTTGCCATTGCGCTGGATCCTGAGTTTTCGCCTGAGCGACAAGGGAAAATAAATCTTCAGCATATATACGCTCACCTCCTCCTTCACTCATCTTAAACGTTTTAAAGGTCTATGCTTTCTTTGGGTACGATTGTACAAATCCGTCAGAATTCGGCAAGAGAGTGGGCTTAAAATCAGAGTTCGAGGCAAAATCATAAAACATAAATAAGGATTGAATCCTAACATTTTTGAGAATTATGTCAACCGTTTCCTGCGCAAGGCTTTGAGAATTGCGCTATGATTGGCATAAGTTCAATTTAATTTTATGTCTATTCATCTTCTTCAAATCGCAAAAAAACTCGCCCATGACGCAGGGAAAATGGCGCTCAAATATCAACAAAAAGGCACAACCATTTTTCACAAAGATGGCAGTAAGATCAATCTAGTCACCGATGCCGACAAAGCCTGCGAAGAGCTGATTCTCAAAACCATCAAAAGCAACTTCCCCGATCACGCCATTTTGAGCGAAGAAGCGGGGCCCATCGACGGCCCAGGAGATTACAAATGGATCATCGATCCCATTGATGGCACCAGCAATTTTGCGCACGGAATCCCCATTTTTGCCATTTCTATCGCCATAGCTTACAAAGGCAAACCCATCATTGGAGTCATAGAAATTCCCGGCCTAAAAGAAACATTCTGGGCTCAAGAAGGCAAAGGAGCCTATATTGGCAACACTCCTATTCATGTGTCCAAAACCACAGATTTAGGAGCCGCTCTACTGGCCACGGGATTCCCTTATGAACGGGATGGAAAAAGGTTCAATAAAAATATCGAACTTTTCGCCGAAATCTACAAAAAAACACGGGGCGTACGTCGAATGGGTTCGGCCGCCATGGATTTAGCTTTTTTAGCCTGTGGACGATACGACGCTTTTTGGGAATTTGACCTAAAACCTTGGGACATCGCTGCCGGAAAAATCCTCATTGAAGAAGCGGGCGGCATGGTCACAAACATGGACGGCACCCTTCTCAATCTAAAAACAGCCGCCTTCTTAGGCTCCAATGGCTTGCTCCACAACGAAATGCTGAAACTGATCGCTTCCCAAGGAGCAGAAAAAATCTAGTACGAAATAAAAACTTAGCCTCCCTTTATTTGTGAACGTCTTTAAAGGTGAGCATGGAAAGGAGTTTTTCTTCACGCTGTTCATCAAAACCACATTCAGGCATAAACACATCAGTCTCCTTAAAAGTCCCAAAAAGTCGATCCCATAAAGTAATGTCTCCAAAGTTAAAATTATGAACTCCCATCTGATGATGAATAGAATGATGTTCTGGCCTTTGCAAAAAATAACCAAGAAAACGGGGTGTTCTGAGGTTACTGTGGTAAAAAAGTTCGCCCGCTACACCGAAGAAATTATACCAACCTGCCGCTTCTACACTGCCTCCAAAAATAAGGAAAAGAAAAGTACTGATGATGACTGAATTGACCAGCATCTCTAGAGGATGCTTATAAAACGCCGTCATGGCTTCAATGCGCGTAGGACTATGATGGATTTGATGAAAGATTTGCCACCATCCATTTTGATGACGAAGACGATGCCACCAATAAAAAATGAAGGTCCCTAAAAACCAATATACAAAAGCTTCCACTACAGCAGGTAAAAATGGCAGCTGAGCAAAGAAACTCTCCCCATCAAACAGAGAATAAGACTGGAACCATTTATTCCACGTTGCTCCAGCTATAAATACCAGTGAAAATTGGACAAGATTAAAAAACACAGCACGTAAATACCATGCTTTTGAATTGGGAAGAGTTCTGCCTGGAAAACGTCGCTCCAAATTCAGAAACAATACCGCGAGTATGAAAATACCAATAAGAGAATACACCGTTCAAAATATTATAAATGCTGAACAAAAGGAACCGCTTTAAAATACTGTTTGAAAGCTTTTTGGTCCGCTTTTTTGGGTAAAGCCGTTTTGGGGATAATCAAGATCTGTTCCGTTTTGAGTGGAATGAAATAGTAATGAGGATATTCGAACAAAGCTTTGACTTCCTCCCACGCATATTCATTCGCTAAACTCTTAGAAGAAGAGCGGATTCTTTTTTCATTTAAATCGATAGTGAGATTTTGAAGTCTCGCAAGCTGCTCATTTTTATAAAAGCTGCGATAAGCCCGCGCACTCTGATGCGAAGTCAGTTTTGGCAGAAGCAAAACCACAAATAAAATAAAAGAAAAAAGCATGCCGGGAAATACGGTATCGCCTGTAAGGAAATAGAATCCGAAAGCAAGAAGAACGTAAACAAAAAGAAGAACCATCTGCTTTCTACGCAGTTGGGCCTTAACATAAGGAGACGTCTTGAAGAGGACCCTCATACCCATGATCAATTCATCAACCGTTAGATCAAATCTTAATTTCATATTTTGAAATATTATTTAAAACTCTAACAATGGTGATCGCGGCAGGAGTCGAACCTGCGACCTTTGGCTCCGCAAACCAACGCTCTATCCAACTGAGCTACGCGACCACGTAGGCGCATGGTAAAACAAAAGTTTTTTTTTAGCAAGTTTGAACGCGCGGCAGCCACAAGCACGGCCTCAAAAGCGCACTTGACTAAAGCCCTCTCAAACTCTCGATAGCCTCTTGACGACTTTGAGCGCCAAAAACAAAAGACCCCGCAACCAAAATATTCGCCCCCGCCTCTCGACACAGTTTTGCTGTTTCGGCATTAACCCCGCCATCCACAATAATATTCAGTTCAGGTTTTTGCTCCCGCAGCCAACGAATTTTATCTAAAGCTTCCATCCTAAAACTTTGCCCTCCAAAACCGGGCTCTACACTCATCACAACGGCATAATCCATTAAATCTAAAAAGGGCTCACAAAGCATGATTGGGCTAGCCGGCTTAATAGCTAAAGACGCTTTCGCGCCCAAATCTCGAATCTGCTTCAATGTCGAAGCCACTCGCTCCCCTTCCGGACCAAGAGCTTCATAATGCACGGAAATAATCTGTGCTCCGGCCTTAATAAATTCCTCAATATAAAGCTCAGGACGTTCAATCATCAAATGACATTCTATGGGAAGCCGCGTTTTGAGACATTTGACCACAGGCATACCCACCGTAATATTAGGCACAAAACGCCCATCCATCACGTCCACACTAATGATGTCCGCATAAGGCTCGACAGAAGCAATTTCTTCATTGAGTTTCCCAAAATCAGCGGCCAAAATAGAGGGTGCAATGAGCGTTTTATTGTTCATTTTCAATAGCAGTGATTTTATCCACTCGAGCGCTATGGCGTCCTCCTTCAAAGGCCGTTCCTAGAAAAGCTTCCACAATATCTTTCGCTGTTTCGGCGCCAATCGTTCTTTGGCCCAGAGTCAGCACATTGGCATCATTGTGAAGCCGAGCATATTTTGCTTCAGTAACATCGTGAACATTAGCCGCTCGAATTCCTTTGACTTTATTGGCCGCAATAGCCACACCAATCCCGGTGCCACAAATCACAATGCCAAAGGAGCCTTTATTTTCGATTACTTTTTCGGCCACTTCTCGAGCAATATCGGGGTAGTCCATCTTTGCTTCCGCATCAAAAGTCCCCAAATCCATCACCGATTCTCCTTTGCCTTTAAGAAAATCCTGAAGTCCATCTTTGAGTTCTACCCCCGCATGATCACTTCCCATGTAAATCATCATAGTGAAAATCTTAAGAAATAAAGCTTACAAACTTTGCGTCACTGATTTTGCTTCATGCACACTACGAATCACACGAGCCAACAAGGGGGCCACCGAAAGCACCACCAATCCATCGAATCGCTTCGCCTCAGATAGAGGAATCGTATCGGTAACAATCACTTCTTTAAATCGAGTTTTTTTCAGACGATCCACCGCAGGACCTGAAAAAACAGCATGGGTAGCGGCCAAATAAATATCGGGATTGGCTCCCGCTTCCAATAAAGCCGCATGAGCGGCGCACACAGAACCAGCGGTGTCCACCATGTCATCCAGCAAAATACAGGTCTTCCCTTCCACATCTCCCACCACCGCCGTAACCTCCGCCACATTAAAGCGAGGCCGTTTTTTAGTGAGAATAGCCAAAGGAAAATCGAGTTGAGCAGCCAATCGCCCCGCTTCTTTAGCGGCACCAGCATCAGGAGCAACAATCACAGGATTCTGAAATTTCTTTTGTGAAAAGTAGTCAACGAATAAATTACGGGTGTGTAAGTTATCCATGGGAAAGGGGAAAAACCCTTGGGTCTGATCACTATGGAAATGAATAGAAATCACATGATCTGCCCCGGCGGAAGCAATCAAATTCGCCATCACTTTTGCACTGATGGGTTCGCGCGGAGAGGCGACCCGATCCTGACGAGCATAACCATAATGAGGAATCACCACATGCACACTACGAGCAAAAGAGCGCTTAAGCGCATCAATCATAATAAAAAGTTCCATGTAATCTTCATTCACTTTTTCAGTACAGGTTTGGATCAAAAACACATCAGCCCCTCGGACCGAATCATCGGGTTTTGCATAAATCTCTCCACAAGCAAACTTGGAAATAGACATCTTTGAAACCGATAAGCCCAGGGCCTCCGCCACTTGAAAGGCAAGCTCCGGATGAGAGGAACCGGCGAAAATTTTGAGATCTTTGAATGCCATTTTCAGAAAGTAACGAAGCTTAATGACAAATTACTTTAAAGCGCCTCAGGAATCAACAGCGTTGCAGGGCCAAATTCACGAAGCTTTGCTTCAAAATCCTCAAAGGACCCTTCTTCATGCGGCAAAAGAATCTTCACATTTAAACTGGAATCCAAATGAGAAAGATCAGGAGTCTTCAAACCATAGACCAAAACCGTTTTTCCAAAGCTGGAAAGCCCTCCCGCACATTCGAGAGCAATGCCTTGCCGGCACGGAATCCATACAAAACGCGTTTCATAATTTTTTTTAAACTCAAGAAAATCACTTCGTGGGAAACTACAATCCACCACAACAAGATTTTTCATACGAAGCGCCAATTGAGTAACGTGAAAATCTAAGGATTTCATAAAAGAATATTACGAATTTCTTCATACTCAGCTTGAGAAAAAACCACGTCATCGTACTCCGGTTTTCGTTCCGCAAAAGGAACCCCTGCCGATTTTTTGGTAGGAGCCCAAATGCAGGTGGGTTTACGAAGCGTGAGCCGTGCTTTCATGTAACCGTAAACCACTTCATCGTGATCATGGGCATCTCTAAGTTTAATCACTTTCCAGCCGAAAGCTTCAAAACGCTCTTGAATGGGTTCATCTCTGGGATCATTTTCATCCACAATCACGCAAAGGCGTTCCAATTTGCGTTCGGCGGCCGTCATGATCGCTTCCCAGGTTTTACCGTGATCCAATTCATAATCTCCCAGCAAGCAAAAAACATGCTGATTTCGTCTATCCATTTGGATCGCCATGGCCATTCCCACAGCGCTACAAAGCCCAAATCCATGCTCATAAGTACTCACTTCGATACCAGGAATTTTACGATCCGGAAATTCCGGCAATAAATCCGGCAGCGGATATCCATCTTTTTTAAGAGTCGCATAGAGTGCTGGTAAGGCTTCGATTTTAGAAAGAACAAAAAAATCCCGATCCTCGGACTGCGGAATTTTAGGATTATGCTTAAAAATTTGCCGCCCATTTTCTTTTCCAAAATACAAACCTTCCAAAAGATCTACGGAAGAAAGCATGCGGCCACTGTGTCCACGCCCTCTCTTTAAAAGAAGATCCAAAGCCTCAAGTCGAAGTTCTCGTTGTCGTTTGTTCACCTTCGCATTATGCACGAGCCAACAGCTCTTTCAATGGCTTTTTGAGAAGTGGATGCACAAAATTCGGACTCAGTTCCAAAACACCCGCCATTACAAAATCCCGGTTGATAATACCATGATGAGGAATAACCAATGCGGGCTCCTTAAGAATCCAATCTCCATAGAACAAAATGTCGATATCAATGATGCGCGATTCCCAAACACGAGCTTGCGCATCACTCCCCTTTGGAATCGACTGCCCAAAGCTCACATTCCCCATTTGAGGCCATTCAATGGGCCTACCCATTTCTTGTTCAATCGTCTTGCACGCGACCAAAAGCGCCTGCGGTGTCAATTCTGTTTGGCATTCCACCACTTGATTGAGATACAAGGGTTGATTCAAATCATTCAAAGGTTTCGTTTCTAAAATACTGGACTGCCCCATCACTAAAACATCATATTTCATGAGTAAATCCCGTGCCAAAACCAAGTTTGCTTCACGGTCTCCCAAATTCGTTCCCAGGCCTAAAAAAACATGCATCAGTTTCCTCGATAAGTAACAAAGCTGTCGGGCGTTTCCCATAAAACCACTTCGTGAAGTCGAGTAGGAGCCGCTATGTCTTCCACTAAATCCTCCCAAATGCGCTGAGCGATCAATTCCGCCGATGGGTTTTCAAAAAAGTCATTCAAGTGTTGATGATCATAACGGTCCACCACACGGTCTTTCACCAGCTTTTTAAGAAGAACAAAATCCATCACCATTCCATCCTCTTGGATAGGACCTTCCACCGTCACCCTTAAACGATAGGTATGCCCATGAAGACGCTCACATTTACCATGATATTTCGTGAGAAAGTGAGCGGAATCGAAGCTGAATTCTTTAGAAACGAACATGAGCTTATCCTAAAGGCCATATGCAAAATACTCAAGAAAAAGCACCATTACGAGCAAAAGATATGGCTAATTTTTAAATTTAAATCTAAAATACACGCACTTTAACCCATCGCCATGAAAGCCCTCTCTTTATTACTTATTGGAAGCTTAAGCCTTGCGGCTTGCACCACCCAAACCCCCGATACCACAACCAATTCAAACGAACCCGAAGTATCCGTACAAGAAGTCTTCCCTACAGATTTTGAAGACGTCTGTAATGGAATCCCTCAAAGCAAAGGGACCGCATACACCGAAACGGCAGGCACACATCCTGTAGTGCTTTTCAGTCGAGAAAGTTCATCCGCCTCTTACTACGAAACAAGCTACACTTTGCCTGAAGCTTGGCAGCTCGATTGGCAAGAAGCTGAAAAATTCGAACTGGTCACTTGTGTGACCACCGAACCAAAAGAAATGGCCGAAAGCTGTGAATACGATATTGAAGGAGACGCTTACACGCTCAATACTTATTCCGCCGATTATCAAGTGAATCTATACGCAGCCACCACAGGAACAGAGCTAGCCAGCACAAAGCTCAGTTTGCCTGCAGATCCCTGCCCAAGCTTGCATTTTTTCTCTGAAAAAACAGAAAATCACTATCCTGATTACAGCCAAAGTCTAACCGAGTTCCTGAAGCCCTACGCCCAAAAGTAGTTCAACTCTCGAGCTCCGGCCCACCCAAAACCGTCGCATTTTCTATAACATCGTGGACTCGCAAGTAGTCCACTTTGTTTTGAAGTTGAAGCGTGCTCCATAAAGTCATCCCCAAACGATCTTCACCTAAAAACCCTTTCCTGGAACTACCGACCAATAGAGGACAATCCAAGCGACGAAGTTCCTCTATTCGCTCAATCAGTTCATAGCTGTAGGCCGGATCACCGCTCACAAAGGCTCCCATGCCCGGATCTAGAATCAAATCACGCACCCCAGCCTGACGCGCTTTCAAAGTGCGCTCTTCCAAAAACGCACTGACAGTGCCCATCACATCCTCATAATGAACCACTTCACGATTCGTCCGTGGAGAATTTTGCTTGCTGTACATCAGGACCATAGACGCAGCAAACTGCGCCACCACATCAAACATGGAAGGATCACCCCGTCCCGCCGTCACGTCATTCACCCAATTGGCCCCCGCTTGAAGGGCCTGCTTAGCCACCTCACTTTTCCATGTATCAATCGATAAAATGAGCTCCGGAAAAGCCTCCCGAAGCAAAACGATCGCAGGGATCACCCGTTGCAACTCTTCCTCCAAAGAAACATCGGGGCTACCCGGGCCAGTAGATTCCCCACCCACATCCAAAACATTCGCCCCATCCAAAACCATTTCTCGCGCTTTCTCTAAAAGATCAAAATTTCCGCCAAATTCTCTGAACTGCCCTCCATCAGAGAAACTGTCTGGCGTGAGATTCAAAACCCCAACCCATTTCACAGAGTGAGAGGAAGAAGTGATGTTGACAAAATCCATTTTTAAATTAGAGTGAGCCTCTATTATAAATAACATATGCAAGAAACTGCAATAGAACGACATGAAGTACTTTTGATCGATGATTACATTGAAATAACAAAGATGTTAGCGGATTTCATAGATATGACAGCGCCTAAACTTCAAGGAGTTAGCTTGGACCCTAAAGACCTTCCAGTCGAAAAACTAGTGGCACAAATAAATGCACACCATAATGCCGTGGCTGCAATTCTAGATGGCGAATTATGGGGCTACACGGCAGTAGAGCTGATAAGCGCTCTGAACGAAATCAATACAAGATTAGTTCTTGTGTTATTCACTGGAAGCCCAGAAGTCCTAAAAGCGGTAAGGGAAACCCATCCAGAAATTCCAGCTTTTCTAAAAAACGACCCATCAACAAGTGTAAGTGATATAATAGGAGAAATCAAAGCAGGTATAGAAAAAAACGCAGCTAGACAAAAAGCGGCTTAAATACGTTCTTCTTCATTGTAAACGTGTTCATACTCTCCTTTGTAGTATTCAAAAAGTTCATCGGGATTGAAAAATCGCGCCACTTCTTTTGAAGCATTTTCAACGGTGTCAGAGGTATGAATAACATTACAAGAGACGCTCATCGCGAAATCTCCACGAATCGTCCCTGCATCCGCAGTACGACCCTTGGTGACGCCCGTGATCAAACGTACCGCCTCAACACATTCCAAGCCCTCCCATACCATAGCAATAACAGGAGAACTTTTCATGAACTGCGCCACTCCAGGGAAAAAAGGCTTGTCCGCAATATGCGCATAATGTTCGCGCAAAAGAGCTTCATCCAAAGAAATCATTTTAGTTCCAACCATTTTCAGACCCTTTTTTTCAAAACGGGAAATGATTTCTCCCACTAATCCACGTTGGACTCCATCAGGTTTAATAAGGACAAGAGTGCGTTCCATAGTCATATAAATAGAGTAATTGGACCTATAAGGTGCACGAAAGCCGCAAAGATGTCAAAAAAGAAGGGGTTGACTAAAAAAGATTTAGATTTAAAATATAGAAGCTAAGATCTATCAACAAACAGCGTTAAAATATGGGAGATCTTAATTTGAATCAAAATAATGAGTCTGAAAAACTGTACCAAATGGATGAGATATTCTCCACAAACGAACTAAATTTTCTTGGGGAACATATTCCAGCCACATTCATAGCAGAACTCATAGGATACATCCATCAAATAAGCCGCTCCAACAATAAGACAGTAAACCCAGAAGATCTTTATTCACATTTTTTTCATCCCTGGAAGAAAACCAACCTCACCCATAATCAACTGATTGGATATCTTGGAGGTCTCTACGGTGCTACCGTAATCAAAGTGAAAAGACTTGAACTCCTTAAAAAAGCACACAAGGAAACGCCTGAAACAGTTCAAGTAATAGCCTCTCTTAAAATATATGCGCCTATATTATCCGAGCTATATAACCAATCAACACGCCTAGAGAACAACCCAATAAAAACATCTAGAGACGCAATGAAGGCTTATATAGAGGCACACGGACTCAATCCTTTTTGGAATGGAGAGTTTGGAGAAGCCTAAGCCAACAAAGCCTCAAAACGGGCTTTATCTTCGTAGGGTCCAATCACGGCAAGATGCACGCGATCTTTTTGAAGAAGTTCACGCGCAACCCGAAGTACATCTTCCGCAGTAACACGGTCGATTTCTTGAGCAATTTCTTCATAACTGTGAAGCCTATCGTACAAGAGTTCGTTACGAGCATGCATTTGAGCCACTTGTTCAGAATCTTCCAAAGACAGCGTCAACTTACCTTTCAAAAACTCCTTCCCTTTTTTAAGTTCAGCTTCACTCACGGCTTCCGCAGCCATTCGTTCATACTGAACTAAAATCTCACGAATAGCATCATCCACACGGCTCACATCCACTCCGGCTCGCGTATAAAAGGTTCCCGTATCCAAATAATCTTCCGTACCACAAGAAATATAATAGGCTAAACCTTTAGCCTCACGCACCGCAAGAAACATCCGTGAACTCATATTCCCTCCTAAAATAGAAGAGAGCACTTTAAGCACATAGTGGTCTTTATGCGTTTGAGCATAGCCCTTCACTCCCATCACAACATGGGTTTGTTCCGTCTTTTTCATCCCCAATCGCACGCGTTCACAAGTAGGCAAGCCCTCTTCAAAAGCCTTGTATTGACGTGCAGGCTCTTTCTTCTCCATAGGGAAATAGCTTTTAACCAGTTCCACAACCTCCTCATGCTGCACAGCCCCCGCCAAAGAAACCAGCATGTTTTCCGTGGTGTAAAGAGCCTCTTTATAGCGAACAAAATCATCTCTTTGCAAAGTTCGAATCACGTCTTTAGGACCTCCTTCATCCCAACCCAGCGGTTGATCGCCAAAAAGGGCATTTTCAAAATCCCAAGCCACCTGATACATCGGCGTGTCTTGATACATATTGATCTCTTCTAAAATCACCCCTCGCTCTTTTTCGATTTCTTCTTGATCAAAACGCGCATGCAAAAGCATGTCCGAAAGCA